>HF998230.1 GCA_000433255.1 Coprobacillus sp. CAG:605
TTAAGAGAAAAAAATAGAAGCACCTATTCATTAAATAGGTGCTTCTTAGACATTCTGGACTGAGAAGCATCTAATCGCCAAATTAGATACATCTCTTTTTATATTATGTAAATAACCATAATATATACAATGAGATTTTCCTCTCACTAACATTATATCATTTATTTTTGAAAAATCAACAAGAAAGTGCAATTTTTCTACAAAAATATATCTCATAGTCAACTGCACTAATTTGGCTTTAATCGCCAAGATTATAACAAATGGAAATAAATTTCTCGTTAAGAGAAAAAAATAGAAGCACCTATTCATTAAATAGGTGCTTCAAAGCTTAAACCGGACTGAGAAGCATCTAACAACCCAAAATTAGATATCTCATTAACATTATATTATTAATTTCTTAAAAGTCAACAAGAAACGCAAATATTTCATAAAAATGCCTAATAAGCACAATAAAAACGAGCCTTCTTAGCTCGTGTCAATCAAACATGGTGCCTGTGGTGGGACTCGAACCCACACGATATCGCTACCACTGGATTTTGAGTCCAGCGCGTCTACCAATTCCGCCACACAGGCATAACTAAATTATACCATACTTTTTTCTATTTTAAAGAAAAAACTTGTATCTAAATATAAATAAGTGTTAGAATGAATATACTGCTTTAAGAAAGAGAGATTTTATGAAACTAGAAAAAGAACAAGCAATTAAAAATTTTATAAATAAACGTCCTAAATGCGATATCGCCTTTGGCTATGGCTCAGGAGTTTTTGCTCAAAAAGGCTACACCAGCACCGCCACTCCCCAAATTGACCTTATTTTAGGTGTCGAAGACTTTAATGCTTGGCATCAAGAAAATATCAAAAACAACCCCGGTGATTACAGTGATACCCTAAGAAAAAATATCACATCTCCATTAGTTAAACTAGGTGTACCTATTGTATATCAAAATTATATCCAAGACCAAAACTACCAATTCAAAGTAGGAACCATCGAAACCAAAGCTATGCTAAATGATATCAAAACATATAGTTCTAACTTCTTTAATGGGCGTCTTCAAAAACCAGTGTATCTAATACAAAGTACCCCTGAATTTGACAAATTAATTGAACGAAACCATGACTGGGGCTACGAACTAGCAACATTTCTAATGTCTAGTGATATCTACACCAAGAACCAACTTTATCAAACAATTTACAAGTTATCCTATATTGGTCAGCTAAGAAACTTAGGCTTTGAAGATAAAAATAAATGCAAAAACACCCTAGACAATCAACAAGAACTATTTGATAACATGTACGCTAAATACTTTGCTGGCACCACCAGCGGGTATTACCTAACAAGAGACATTAAAGACTCCCTAGTTCAACTACTTGACTTACCAATTCCTTATAGCAAAGAAACCCAAAAACTTATCAAAGACTGTATCTGGAACCCGGACGAACGAAAAATACTTTACCTAAGAAAAATGTTAATTGACTATTTAAAACAAATGAATAGAGATACTGAAGCCATCCTTGCTGTAAAACAACTCTTACTAGATCCTAAGACATCCTTGACATACACTCTAAACAAAAGAAAAAAATATCTTAATTCTAAGTAACCTTATGATATAATAAAAAATAGAAAGTAGTTGATATAATGAACTTTGCTCAATATTGTATTTTATTACTAGCGTCTCTATTTGTAATAATTACTGTTATAAATCTATCTAAAATGGTTGTGCTAATCACTAAAGAAACAAAAACTAACTCCCAAGAATTAGACGCTGGAATTAGAAATCTTCTCATTTCTGTTGGTCTTTTAAGTATTGCCTCTTTCATATATATAGTCTTGGTCTTTTTAGGCTAATTGAAAAATATATTAAATTGTAGTATACTTTAGAAGTCTTGAGGTGAAATATTATGTCTTTATCCAAGAAAATGGAATTTGAGATAATTGTTGAAGATATATTAAATAATGATAAATTTAAAAGTTTAAGTAGGGAATTACATCATGGCATTAGTAGATATGAACATTCCCTTCGTGTTGCTAAATATAGTTATAATGTTGCTACAATACTTCATATGAAAGACTATAAAGAAATAACTAGGGCAGCTCTTTTACATGATTTTTATGATGACGTTGATCTAGGAAACGATACTTCTTTCCAAAGATTATATACCCATCCTCATATGGCTATGGTAAATGCTAAAAAGTACTTTGAACTTAATGAGACCCAAGAAAACATAATTGAATCTCACATGTTTCCCATGTCTAAAACTTTACCTAAGTCTAAAGAAGCAGTTTTAGTATCTTTAATGGATAAAAGTGCTGCAACATATGAAATGGCTCATTTTAAACTAGCTTTAAAACTAAGTATGTTATTAATATTTTTATACAACGTGATTACTATTGAAAAATAGTACTTCCTGTCCTTGTAACTCAGTTGGATAGAGTACTCGCCTCCTAAGCAAGAAGCCGGCAGTTCGAATCTGCCCAAGGACACCATTAGAGCATTAAAGACTTGATAAAAGTCTTTTTTCGTTATAATATAAATTTGTATAAAAAGGGAAAGACCTAACTTTCAACATCTAGAAGCTCGAGTATTATTTTACTTAAATGTAAGGAGAAAAATATGGAATTAATAGATATTGTATACCGCTATCTTAATCGCTATATTAATAGCGAGGAACTAGTGGAATTATTAGAAAATATAGATAAAACTAAATTTAGCCCAAAAGAACAAGAAGACTTATCAAAAATTAATTAAAGAAAAAGAAAAAGTAAATGATAGTGGACCAAGATACTACGCTATGATAGATGTCCTATCCAATAACTCTTTATACAAAAAATATTATGATAATATGACTTTAGAAGAAATTCTTGCTTATATTACCCGATACATTTCTGTACCACTACCTCCAGACATTACTCAAGAAAGATTTGATAAATTAGTTCAAGTAGGTATTAAAGAAGATAAAAGAGAAGCCTTATGGCGTTTGGCTTTTAATTATTATGGACATCATAAAGATTTTAGTGCTATCGCCAAGTATTTTATTGAAAAGAAAGACGCTTATTATTTAGTCGAGTTAATATGCGCTGTTAGGAATGATTTAGATATGGATAATATAATTAATGAAGTAATTGAAACTCAAGATAGAAATTTCATTGTAGACTGCGCTAATCGGGCTAAGAAATTAAGTCTTTTTACCGAAGGGGAGATAGCTGACTTAAAGAAGAGAGTAGAGAATATAATTAATTAAACTTAGAAAATTAGTTTTTACGACTAATTTTTTTTAAAACAAAAAAACAGTTAAGTTCTAACTGCCTTCTTAATGGTTCTTTTTATACAAAGTTTCTATCATCGTATTAACTGCTTCCTGGTCTTCTAAACAAAGTTCATAGTACTTAGCTACAATATCATTTTCATTTATTAAACCTTCAACACTTGTTCCTAAAGCTTTTGCAATTTTTAAAGCCACGGGAAGCGAAGGGGTTCTTGTACTAGATTCATAGTACGTGATACTTTGCTGTGAAATTCCAACCATTAAACTTAATTTAACTTGAGTAATGTTTCTTTTTTCTCTTATTTTTTGCATATTACTTAAATTTAATTTATCATTATTAGCCATAAAATACCACCTATAGTTTTATTATGACTAAAAATTTGCTTTTTAGCTTTTACTAGGAGTGGTAATTTCAAAACAGATATGATATAATGTTCTAAAGAAAGGAGTAAGAGTTTGTGGAAAATACTAAATATTTAACAGAAGAAAGTTATGCCAAGACAAAAAAGAAGATTATTCGCATTTCATTAATCATATTTGTTTTGGGACTTTTAATTGGCGGAGGTATTATTGCTACAGGAGTTATCAAACAAATTAAAACTACCAATCAAAATGAAACTAATTCTCAACTTTATACTGAAAATAAAACTAAATTATCCAATGATTTAGCTGAAGAAAGAAAAAACGTCGAAGCATCTAAGAAGACATTAAAAGAAAAAGTAGACCAAGTTGAAGCACAAATAAGCGAATTAAATCGAGTAAAATTTACAGGCTTTGACGACGCTTATTACGCTAGAGAAGCCCAAATCGAAGAATTAAAAAAGTCTATTGAAGAAGATAAAGAAAATATTGGAATAATAGAGCAATCATTAAAGCTTACTTGGTGTACCGAAGTAGCAAAAAACAATTCATATACATCAAAACACTGCGATTTGAAGGAACAATTAGATAATTTGAAGTATAGTGAAAATAATTTTGCTTTTGCAAATAGCTTTCCATTTTATATAATTGGAGCTTTCATTATAATTGCGTCAGTTATGATATCAATTCCAATTTATTTAACAGCAAAGGGTAGAGAAATAGCCGCCTTTGCAACCCAACAAGGTATGCCAGTCGCTAAAGAAACTATTGACGAAATAACACCAACTGTCGCTAATGCTGCTGGAACCATAGCCAAGGAAATATCTAAAGGTATTAATAGTAATAAAGAGTAAATTTATTTTTAAGTTTACTTTTTTTCTTTCTAACCAACACCCAATAAGAATAAACTTATACTATGAAAGAATTAAAATCAATATTAATAATATTTCTAATCTACTTAGGATACATCTATATTCTAAATAAGAAAGAAAGTGATACCATGTTAGTTAATAACTCCCAAGAAGAATATCCCCAAATCGAAGTAATATCTGGTGAAAAAAACGTTATAGGGCGTTCCAAAAACGGCTATACAATATATCAAATAAACGGCCTAACATACGTTGATGATATCTTAATTGTTAACAAAACCTACAGTCTGCCACCAGACTACTACCCAAAAAACACTTTAGAAAATGCCCAAAATGTCATAAGTACATGTAACAAATGTCTAGATAAAACTGTTCTAAAAGCCTTCAACCAAATGCAAGCCGATGCTCAAAGTATCGGCCTTACCATCTACATTTCCTCCGGCTACCGCCCATATTTCTATCAAGAAAAACTATACCAAAACTACTGCCTCAAACATACCCAAGAAGAAGCTGATAAATTTTCTGCTCGTCCTGGCCACAGTGAACATCAAACCGGCCTGGCTTTCGACCTCAACACTATTAACGACAAATTTATAACCACCCCCGAAGGAAAATGGATAAATACCCAAGCTTATCTCTATGGTTTTATCATAAGATATCCTAAGAATAAAGAGACCGAAACCGGCTACAAATATGAGCCTTGGCACCTAAGATACGTCGGCCAAACCCTTGCCACCAAACTCTACAACAATGGCACCTGGCAAACCCTCGAAGACTACTACGGCCTAGAAAGTACCTACCAAAACTAAATAACCAACAAATTTTCTAAAACGTCTATAAATCAGATGTAAACACCACCACACTTACTTTGACTATCAACCATAAATCAACTATAATTTAATTATAAAAGGAGAGATTAAAAATGAAAGAAGATTTAAAAAATATTATATTAATGGGCTTAGGAGCCATGTCTTTAACTAATGATAAAGCTCATGAACTAAAAGACGAATTATTAAAAAGAGGGAAGGACGCTTACGAAAAAGGCCGCGTTGCTAACGAAGAACTAAAACATAACATCGAAGATAAAATTAAAGAAAACGTAACCGTTGTTTATCAAACTAACGACCTAACTAATGAAGAATTAGCGACTAAAATTAAAAATATGAGTGCCGAAGATAAAAAAGAAATCTTAAACTTATTAAAAGATAAAAAGGAAAACAATGGAAGCCAAAAGACTGAATGATATTATAGCTACAATTAATAAATATCATTTAGTAAAAGACCCTAGTCCTAAAAACTTACGTGAAGCTCTTGAAGAACTTGGGCCAACATATATTAAAATTGGACAAATAATGTCTTCTAGACCTGACTTAATGCCTAAAGAATACTGTGAAGAATTTAAAAAACTCCGTAGTGATGTTAAGCCAATCAGTTATGACGAAGTAATTAAAATCTTAGATAAAGAGTATCACAATCAAACTTGGGACTACTTCAAAGAAATATCCAAAACCCCAATCGGCTCAGCCTCTATTGCTCAAACCCATAAAGCTATCCTTAAAACCGGTGAAGAAGTCGTAATCAAAATTGAACGTGAAAACATTTATGATATCATGACTCAAGATATTAAAGTCTTAAAAAGTGCTGTTCACTTATTTAAGTTAGATAAAATATTTTCTAACGTTCTAGATATCGATGCCTTCTTAGATGAAATGTATAACACTGCCTTAGAAGAAATGAACTTCATGTTAGAAGCTAGTCATATGAAAGAATTTGCTAGTAATCAAAAGGACATAAAGTACATTAAACCTATCAAAGTCTATGACGAATTCTGTACTAAAGAAGCTCTAGTCATGGAATATATTGGTGGTTTTAACATTAATGATTTACCAGCATTAAAAGCTAATGGCTACGATATCAACGAAATATCTTCTAAGTTAGCTAATAACTACATTAAACAAGCCCTAGATGATGGTTTCTTTCATGCTGACCCTCATTCGGCTAATATTAAAATATATGATGGTAAGATCACTTTCTTAGATTTTGGTATGATGGGCCGCCTAAGTGGCCGCAACCGAAACCTCTTAATTTCCTGCATCAGTGCCATCTTAAATGATAACTATAGTGAGGTCGCTCATATCCTAAATATCTTAAATACTAACAACAAACCAGTCGACTACATGCGTCTTAAATCTGACATCCAACAAGTATTAGATAAAAACAAAACTACTGAGTTAAAAGATATTAACATCAAAAGCTTTGCTATGGATATGTTTACCATGTTAAACAAAGAAAAAATAATTTTACCTCGTGATATTTCTATGCTCATGCGTGGTATCGTAGTAATTGCCGGTCTCTTAGAAGAAATATCCCCCGAAATAAGTCTCATGGAAGTTTTAAAAAACTACTTCCGTCCCGAAGACTTAATTACAACAGATAGCGTTAAAAAATATGCCGCTTCCTTAGTAAAAAGCAGTGCTGATTTAATGCTAATTCCTAAAGAACTGCTCCAAACTCTAAAAGGTATCAACACTGGTGAACTACGTTTCAATATGGAAATGACTGACTCCAATGGTCAAATTTCTAAAATCGAAGAACTATTTCACTTAGGTATCATAACCACATTAGATGTTGCCTTTATAATTGGCATAAGTCTCATGACTCTAAGTAATAAAACTCATGAATTTTTATTTACTTTCTATATCCTAGGAGCTGTTATTTGTACTATATGGCTATTCTATAAAATGATTTTATCTAAATTAAGGAGAAAATAATGAAGAAAAAACTACTTTTATCTAATTGCGATAATCTTAATCTAGAAGTCGTAATCATGGAACCTAAAGAAGAAGCTAAAGCTATTATTCAATTTTCACATGGTATGGCTGAACATAAAGAAAGATATTATCCTTTCATGAAGTACTTAGTATCTCATGGCTATATTTGTGCTATTCACGATCATCGTGGCCATGGTACCAGTATTAAAGAACTAACAGATTTAGGTTATTTCTATACTAAAGACTATAACTATATTGTTAATGACTTACATCAAGTAACCCAGTATTTAAAAGAAATTTATCCTGATAAAGACATTTATTTATTTAGTCATAGTATGGGTACTTTAGTTTCTAGAATATATTTAAAAAAGAATGATATGGATATCAAAAGGTTAGTACTAAGTGGTCCACCAACATATAATAAACATGCCCATGCGGCTCTTATACTAGCTAACATTTCTAACATCTTTAAGGGTGGTAATTATCGTAATGAATTTTTAAATAAATTAACTTTCGGTACTTACAATAAGGACTACGAAAAAGAAAACTCATGGTTAAGCACCAATGAAACCGAAGTAGAAAAATATAATACGAGTAAATATTGTGGGTATACTTTCACCACCAATGGTTTTATAAACCTTTATAAATTAATGATTCAAGCTTTTAAAAAAAATTACCAAGTAAATAATCCAAATTTAAAGATATTTTTAATTGCTGGCAGCGACGACCCTGTTATTCAAAGCAAAGAAAAATTTAATGAATTAAAAGAATTTCTATCTAAAATAGGTTATTCCAATATTAAAAGTAAATTATACAAAAATATGCGTCATGAAATACTTAATGAAACTAACAATGAACTTGTTTATGAAGATGTCTTAAACTTTTTCGATAATTAATATTTACAAGCTTGCTATATTTATGATATAGTTTTGCTATGCCGAATTAGTATAGTGGTAGAACAAATCCATGGTAAGGATTAGATGCAAGTTCGATTCTTGCATTCGGCACCATTTTGACCAAATAAATCCCGCATTTGCGGGCTTTTTTGAATTTTACTTGAACTCCAAAGTTGAAAATGTTATCATATAAGAAAGAAATTGGAGGCTTTATGAACAGCAAAAATGATTATCAAAAATACCATGATACTAAAATAAATGAATATCAAAATTGTGAACATTTACTCATAACTTATGAAATTGATTATAATGAGCGTTTACCTTATGCTTATGGCAACTTAGGCTGTATAAAATGTGGTTTAAAATTTGGCGTATACTATAAAAATGATAAAGCTAACTTAACCCCAGACGAAAAAATAATGTTAGAATACCTAGAAAAACAAATGAATGAACACAACTATTTTACAGGTGAAGATATCTATTGGCGTTGCAATCTAGATTTAGCTACTGCCATTGTCAGAAAAATAAAAGAAAAACACCCGAACATTGATAATGCAACCTTAGAAAAATACTTTAAAATAGCCATGGTTAACATGGATAATAGCAGGGTAACTCCAGAAAGGTTAGAAAATAGAGCAAAAAGATTATCTCTAAAACCAAATGTTTGGAATAAAATAAATGTTATTAGACGTTAAAACCTATTATTAAACAGTATTCTTCTTACCTAGAGATGATGTTTTTAAATACCTCGCATTTCATAAAATTTAGTAGTATTTTCCTAACTTATATAGTATACTTTAGGTAGGAAGTGAGTTTATGAACCTAACCCTAACTTGGCTAATCATTTTTATATTCTTAATTTTTGTTGAAATTGCTACAGTAAACCTTGTTTCAATCTGGTTTGCCATAGGAGCCATCGCCTCATGTATCTTAAGTATCTATGTAGATAACTTAATAATTCAACTAGGATGTTTCGTAATCACCAGCACCATTTGCTTAATCTTAACCAAAAGCATTATTTCTAAAATCAAAAATCATAAAATAACACCCACTAACTTAGATAGAGTAATTGGCGATATTGGCATAGTTACAGAAGACATAGACGAATTTAATAATGGTGAAGTCAAAGTAGACGGCAAAACATGGACCGCAACTTCTAAAGAAACCTTAAAAGTAGGAACTAAAGTTAAAATTGTTTCTATTAATGGAGTAAAACTAAATGTTAAAAGTATAAAGGAGGACGATTAATATGTTATGGATTATTCCCATTGTTATTTTAATAATTATAGTAGCAGGTATTAAAATTATACCTCAATCTAGAGCCAAAGTAGTAGAACGCTTAGGAAGCTATTACACTACTTTACAAACTGGAGTTCACTATGTAATTCCCTTCATTGACCACATCGCAGCCGACGTAACCCTAAAAGAAATCGTTAAAGACTTTGCCCCTCAACCAGTAATCACGAAAGATAATGTTACCATGCAAATTGACACTGTCGTATATTTTCAAATTACTGACCCTAAACTATATACCTATGGCGTCGAAAACCCCGTAAATGCTATCGAAAATTTAACAGCAACCACACTACGTAATATCATAGGTGAACTAGAACTTGACCAAACCCTAACCAGTAGAGACATCATAAACTCAAAAATGCGTTCTATCTTAGACGAAGCTACTGACCCATGGGGTATCAAAGTAAATAGAGTAGAAGTTAAAAACATTATTCCCCCACGTGATATTCAAGAAGCCATGGAAAAACAAATGCGTGCCGAACGTGAACGAAGAGAAAAAATTCTTCAAGCCGAAGGAGAAAAGAAAGCTGCTATCCTAATAGCTGAAGGAGAAAAAGAAAGTGCTATTTTAAGAGCAGATGCTAAAAGGGAAACTCATATTAGAGAAGCTGAAGGGGAAGCTCAAGCTATCTTAAAAGTAAGTGCTGCTAAAGCCGATGCCTTAAAGCTACTAAAAAATGCCCAAGTAGACGAAGCTGTTCTAAAACTAAAAAGTTACGATGCTATGATTGAAGTAGCAAACGGTACGTCTACTAAGATTATAGTTCCAAGTGATCTTCAAAACCTAGTAACTACAGGAACCATCTTAAAAGAAACACTAAAAGAA
Source organism: Coprobacillus sp. CAG:605 (assembly GCA_000433255.1). Taxonomy (GTDB): domain Bacteria; phylum Bacillota_I; class Bacilli_A; order RF39; family UBA660; genus CAG-605. The sequence continues at coordinate 10,283 of HF998230.1, forward strand.
GATAAAAAATAAAATTGTATAGGGTTATCCTATACTTTTTCAATGTCCAAAAAACAAAATTATACATTATTTTCTAGATAAAACCAGCAACTAGTTTGACATATGTAAAGCATTGTGCTATATTAAATATCCACAAAAGAGGGGATAAATATGTCATACGAACTAGAAAGAAAACGCTTACTAACAGACGAAGAGATAAATAAACTTCTTACTATCATTAATTCGGATTTACAGGATTTTGAAAAAGCCCAACAACTACGTGTTATCTGTAAAGGCTCCGTTCTTTTAAACAATATCAATAAATACGAAACCACTGACTTTAAAAAAGCCGTTATCTTAAAAAGAGTACTTTCTTACTATGAAAAATATGAAAACCTTGGTTATATGAAAATTCATTACACGCCTTATAAATGCACTCCAGAAGAACTAAATGTTAGAAAAGAAAAACTAATCAAACTATCCCAAACTCTTAACTCCAACCTAAGTGAATACAACAAAGCCATGATTGTTTTTGAACTTTATAAAGATAGTGAAGTCTTCCGACGTAGTTATTCCTTATTTATCAAACTTGGTGCCAGTGATCCTAGATTAGATAGTATCCGTGAGGAATTAAAAAACGTTGATTACTACTATAACAAGATAAAAGAATATGAACGTTTAGGTTATCTAATCGACTATCGTTATTACCAAAAAACTACTGACTATAGAGAAAACTATCCTTATGCTAAATACATAATTACTCAATACTTAAATACTAATTCTTATAATTTCCATGATTTTCTAGAAGACTATGGCCTTACTGAGCCCACCTTTAATATTTGCTTAGAAACCTTAAAAGAACTAGATGTTGATTTATTTAATCAATACCAAGAAAAACACCAAATTAACGAAAATATTCTTTTAATGCACAATATTGAAATCTTTAAAGATATATACTTTGGTATTACTACAGGCTATCTAAAAGACGGTACAGAATTTAACGCCTTCGAATTTTTCAAACGTCTTCCAATTTCTTCAAATGGTGCCTTATATTCTAACCTTACAAAATACTTCGTTCATAACAAAATAGAAGGCCTCAACCTAATTCTTAACTATGTCTGTCTAAATAACTTCCAAGTTGCTGAAGTCACCAAAACTTTAGATTTAGAACAAATATTAAATAAACATAATAATAATCCTAGCTTAGATATAACTGTTATTCGTACTATTTTATCTTATTTAGAACTAAATAAAGTACCTATAAATAGAATAACTTATAACTATGTTAAGAACATGTACTTAAATAATGAATTTAACGACCAAGATATCCAAAAACAACAAAATAAAATAAAATTGCAAAAGAAAACCCTCATTCCTTAAGTCTGCCCACTCCAAAATGCATATTTGACATATCATACTTTGGGTGAAAATAATGAGTGTTTTTTTTAATTTAAGTGCACCGTGGCAAGCCTTAATTGCCACACTATTTACATTTTTGATAACCAGTGCCGGAGCATCTATTGTCTTCTTCTTTAAAAAAGTAAATAAAACTTTAATGGACGCCATGTTAGGCTTTGCCGCCGGCGTAATGATGTCAGCATCCTATTTTTCTTTATTAGCTCCCGCTATAAGTGGGGCCGAAAGCCTTAACTTAAACCCTTGGCTTATTGCTACAACCGGCTTTCTCTTAGGTGGTTTACTACTATATCTAAGTGATAAAATATTTGATAAAATCTTAGCAAAAAGTAGGAACTCTAGTAAAAAGAAAAGAATATTCTTACTAATTAGTTCCATTACTATCCATAATATTCCTGAAGGACTAGCAATCGGTGTTGCCTTTGGTTCAGCCTTATATCATATCGAAGGCGCAACAATCCTTGCAGCCTTAGGCCTTGCTCTAGGTATCGGATTACAAAACTTTCCTGAAGGGTCTGCTGTATCACTTCCTTTAAGAAGAGAAGGCATGAGCCGTAAAAAATCCTTTATCATAGGAGCCCTAAGCGGTATAGTTGAACCAATAGCCGGAGTAGTTGGAGCCATACTTGCCTTAAAGGTTAGAACTATCTTACCATTCTTACTATCCTTTGCAGCAGGTGCCATGATATACGTAGTCGTAGAAGAACTTATCCCAGAATCTCAAACTAACGAAAAAAAAGATCTTATGGCCATATTCAGCATTATCGGTTTCTGCGTCATGATGATATTAGATGTTGCACTAGGGTAGTGTTTGTGATACCATTAATGTGTTTTGGTGGTAATTATGATAACAAGCAAAAAAGAATACTTAGAATATATTTCCTATGAAAAAGAACGATACTACGCCTGCTATAAAGTAAATAACGAACATAAACGTATCTTAAAATTCTTAAAACTCTATCGTAAAAACGAATATTATCATAATTGCCATAAAAATAAACTTTTAACCTTTATCCTCGATAAAAAATTAGAATATTACATGGTAAAATATGGCTTTCATTTGTCTATCAACACTATCGACAAAGGTCTAGTCATAATCCATATTGGCCCTATCTATATTAATAAAAACGTCAAAATAGGGAAAAATTTCAAAATCCATCCCATGACTACAATCAGTTCTAAACTAGGTAGTGATAAATATCCCACCATCAAAGATGGGGTTTGGGTTGGCCCGGGTGCTAAAATATATGGCGATATAACCATTGGTTCAAACGTCGTAATTGGAGCTAACAGTGTTGTTAATAAATCAATAAAAGATAACGTCACCGTAGCTGGTGCTCCTGCAAAAGTAATAAATACCAAAGGCTATCACCAATACTTCATAAAAAAAGATTAGGAAAATAGCATATTTTGTAGTATAATTAGGAAGAAAGGTTGTGTAAAAATGAAACTAAAGAAAATACTAATGGGCCTACTACTAGCCGTAATCGTTTTTCTTCCTGCATTTGCTAACGTTAAAGCTGAAGGAAACAAAGTAACTGTTCATGTATTCAAAGGTAAAACTTGCCATTATTGTCAAGGATTTCTAACTTGGGTTAACAGCTTAAGTGATAGTGAAAAAGAAAAATTTGAACTTCATGAGTACGAAGTTTGGTACAATGAAACCAACAGTGCCTCTATGAGTAAAGTTGCAACTATCTTAGGTGACGATCCAACAGCTTCTAACTTCGGGGTACCATATATCATTATTGGTAAAAAAACTTGGAATGGTTTTAGTGAAGAAGCAACAGCGCCTGAAATATTAAGTGCTATTGACGAAGCCTACAACTCTAACGAAGAGCTTTATGATGTTATTAAAGAAAACAATATTGAAGTAGTAGAGGAAGTAAAAACTGAAAGTACTGAAAAAACAAATACAGCTACAATCGTTTTAATGGTTGTTCTAGTAGTTATCGGTGGTGCTGGTTTATTATATTTAGTAAGTAAGTCTAGTAAATAGGCTTCTTTTTATTTCTTCTGCTTTACAAACTTTACATTACAAAATAGTATAATGAATGTCAATCTAAGTAAATATGATGTATACTAAAATTGTGGTGAAATTATATGAAAAAAATTAAAGCAATATTTATCGATATCGATGGAACTTTAACTAATGACCAAGGTATCATTCCAGAAAATGTTAAAGATGTAATAGGAAAACTAACTGCCCAAGGTATAAAAGTTATTGTTACATCGGGTAGAAACTATAATTATACAAAGAAAATAAGCCAAAGTATTAACGCTAGCAGTATTATCATTGCTGCCAATGGTGCCATAGCGGCTAACTACGAAACCAAAGAAATAATTGAACAAGTAATCATGCCTCGGGTATCAGTTCAAAAAGTCTTACACTACTGTACAACCCATGATGTTGGCTTTACCATGCATACTAAAACTAGACAAGTAAAAATCAACAATCCTAAAGACATTATTGAAGACGTCCTAAGTCTAACCTTAACTTCAACTAACTATGAACGTATGAAAATAATGAAAAATATGTTTCATGACATCATTCCCGAAGTAAGAATTGCCAATACTTCTAAAGCCTTAATCGAAAATCGTCGTATGCCAGGTAGTGAATACTTCCATGATATCGTCATGGGTAATGTCTCTAAAGGTACTGGCATCGTCGAGGTTCTAGACTATCTAAACATATCCAAAGACGAAGCCATGTCCATAGGCGACTCTGATAACGATATTGCTATGAGTCTTGTTGTTGGTACCAGTATTGCCATGGGTAACGCTACCGAAAACCTAAAAAAACGCAGCACCAAAGTAATTAAATCTAATACTGAAGGCGGCCTATACTTATTTCTAAAAACTTTAGTTGACAATAACTAAAAATTCGCTTATTCTAAATTGGAGGTGTTTATTATGAAATATAAACAAAAAGTTGACGTTGTAATTGAATCATTATTAATCTTACTAGGAGTAGTTCTTCTCTTATTACCAATACTAGGTTTTTACAATATAAAACATATCTTCTTTATCGTCATGATAATCTATGGTTTCTTAAACCTGGCCCAATTTCTTTTAACACTAAAATCTAAAGACTACGAAGGCCTATATACTTTCATTGTCTGCCTTGCCTTTGCTATAGTAGGTATTTCTTTTGATTTTAGTAATCCTATCCAACTATCTTTATCTTTAGTTGCCTGGACTTTCCTAATGTGTATAATCAAACTTGTTAAAGCCAGTTACTATAACGACCTTAGAGATAGAATGTACAAATTACGTTTATTTACCTTATTTATCTTTATGGTTTTAGGTGTTTTATGTAGTATTAATATCTATCAATCACCAGATGTTCAAGTATTAATATTAGGATTTTTCTTCTTTAGTCATGGTATCCTAGAAACCATTGACCCAATTGTCAAATATTTAATATAGGGGAGAGTAGTTATGAAATTAGTTAATGATTTTAAAGAATATCAAATTTTAGATATGAATAATGGTTATAAAACGGAAGAATGGAATGGTTATACTCTAACTCGTCCCGACCCTCAAATTATCTGGCCTGGTAATAGCCAAAATATCAAAGTAGACGCTAAATACTACCGCAGTAACTCTGGTGGTGGCTCATGGCAAATTCTAAACAACAAATTACCTAACTCCTGGCCAATTCACTACCATGATTTAACTTTTAACCTAAAATTAATGGGCTTTAAACACACCGGCCTTTTCCCTGAACAAGCCTATAATTGGAATTTAATTATGGAAAAAGTGAAAAATGCTAATCGAGAGGTTAAAGTTTTAAACCTTTTTGCCTATACTGGTGCGGCTTCTGTCGCTGCCCTAAAAGCTGGGGCCTCTGTCGTTCATGTTGATTCTTCTAGAGGTATGGTTGACTGGGCTAAAGAAAACGTTGCGTCTTCTAATTTAAGCGACAAACCTATAAGATTTATAGTCGACGACTGTCTAAAATTCGTTAAAAGAGAAATTAGACGTGGTAACAAATACGATATAATCTTAATGGACCCACCTTCATTCGGTAGGGGTAGTAGTAAAGAAGTTTGGAGTATCGAAAAAGACTTATATAACTTAGTTGATTTATGTAGCCAAATTTTAAGCGACGATGCAATAATGTTCTTAATAAATTCATATACTACCGGACTATCTAAAAGTGTTTTAGAAAATATTTTAAAAATTTGTGTTAATTCGAAACATCAAGGTTTCATTTCTTCCGATGAACTAGGCCTTCCTATGAAAAACAGTGACTTAGTTTTGCCATGTGGTATCTATGCTAGATGGGAAAAAGAAAAGACCTTATAAGGTCTCAAGAATTAATCTAATAGCGGTTTTTTCTTCACCAGCGATTAAAACATCGTTGAAAGCAGGAACAACCGCTAAATTTTTGCCCGAAGGAGCTAAAAAGCCACGTGCAATAGCCACCGCTTTAATCGCTTGATTTAAAGAGCCAGCTCCAATTGTTTGCAACTCTACATTACCATTTTCACGGAAAATATTTGCAATAGCGCCTGCTACTTTACTAGGATTAGATTTTGACGATACTTTTAAAATTTCCATATTTTTTCCTCCTAACAAATTATATTGAAAGGACTAAAATAATATGCAACTATCTTATTATAAGAAGCATAATACAAAGTACTATTCCTAAAAGTAAAGTACTAAGAATAACCATAAAAGCATTACTAAAACCAGCTAAATTATTCATTCTTAAAGTTCTTTTTAACGCCTTATCTTCTTTTCTTATTTTTTCATTCATTTCACTCTGTACTTTGTGCACCATATCATTAAATATATCTAACTCACTACTTTGATTCTGACTTAAAACATCAGTCTCTTTTTTAATCTCCAGATTATACATTGCTTTTTCAAAATTATCTAAAGTCTTACGTGTTTCATTATCTAGATAATCTCTATACTTAAGTAAATCATATATATAACTATTAAAATTGTCAATAAATGCCTTATCTTCTGGGTTATACACTTGATTAGAATTGATAAGACTCCAAGCCCTATGCAAAGTATCTAACGACATCATTCTTTTTCTTTGATAAATACTTACAATATTAAAAATATCCATCTCGTTCATTTCTTCGATATTATGCACAATATCTGATTCATTATTAAAAATTGAGCGCAAATCAAACCCCGTTAAATCAATACTTTTACCATTCAAACTCAAAACATTGTTACTAATACTTATCTTTCTTAAATTACCATTCATTTCGCCTAAACTTTTCAAAAAACTTTCATTAATATAACTATAATCAACTTTCTCGTTCATATATAATCCTTCTATTCTAAATTAATTTTAACAAAATATTTTAAAAATGACAAGTTTATAGTATAATATCAACGTGATGTTTATGGAAAAATTAAATGAAGAATTTGTTATAAATTTATCTCACAAAAAGGGCGAACCAGAATGGATGACCGATTTTAGAGTAAATAGTTATAAGACTTTTCTTAACTCTAGTGAGCCATCATTTGGCCCTAAGTTAGATATTGACTTTGATTCTTTATGTTATTATAAAGATAAAACAAAGAAATTAACTAATAAGTGGGAGAATGTTTCTTGTAATATTAGAAATACTTTTGATAATTTAGGGGTTATTGAAGCGGAAAATAAATACTTAGGTGGTGTTACTAATCAAATTGAAAGTGAAGTATTCTATCATAACCAAGTAGTTGAAGATAATATCATATTCACTTCTAGTGATGATGCCCTAAAGAAATATCCTGATTTATTTAAAAAATACTTTAATAACTTAGTTAAGTATGACGAAAATAAGTATACCGCTTTAAATGGTGCCTTATGGAGTGGGGGTTCTTTTATCTATATTCCTCCTCATACTAAGGTCGATAGACCACTTCAAAGTTATTTCCGTATTGAAAGTGCCTCTTTAGGTCAGTTTGAACGTACAATTATTATCGTTGATGATTATGCTGAACTATCTTACATTGAAGGATGTACCGCCACAGCTTACTCCACAACCTCCCTACATGCTGGTGTTGTTGAAATATACGTTGGTAAACATGCTAAATGTCGCTATTCTACTATTCAAAACTGGTCTAACGATGTATATAACTTAGTAACTAAACGTGCCATTGTTGATGAAGACGGACTTATGGAGTGGGTTGATGGTAACATTGGTAGTGGCGTAACTATGAAATATCCTTCTTGTATTTTAAAAGGTGATAACTCAAAAGGAAACTCCATTTCTATTGCGTATGCCAAGGCCGGCCAAGTCTTAGATGCCGGTGCTAAAATGATTCACTTAGGAAAAAATACTAAGTCGACCATTATTAGTAAATCTATCGCCGCTAATGGGGGAGTTGCTAACTATCGTGGAACTACCAGAATTACTAAAAATGCCACTAACTCTGTTGCGGAAGTAAAATGTGACACCATTCTTTTAGACGATAAATCAAGAAGTGATACTTTTCCTAAAAATATTGTGGCTAATCAAAGTTCACGTCTGGCCCATGAAGCTACAATACAAAAAATCGACGAAGATAAATTATTTTACTTAGTAAGCAAAGGCCTAACCGAAGATATGGCCAAAGAACTCCTAATTATGGGCTTTATCAATGACTTTAAAAAAGAGTTACCAATGGAATATGCCGTCGAGTTAAACCGTTTAATAAAAGAAAATTAAAATTTTAAAAATTTGTGCAAAATTGAAAAACTGCAAAAAAAACAGTACAGTTTTTGAAATTCTGCACAAAAAACGCGTTTGAAACGCAAAAATGCTGCAGAATTTATAACTTTTGCGTTTTTGCATTAAATATTTATATATGTTATATTCTCCCTCGAAGGGAGGTTTTGTAATGAACCAAGTAGTTCTAGTCGGTCGTATTGCAAAAGATATTGATATCCAAATAATGCCTAACAACAAGAAAAAAACATCACTTATCTTAGCAGTATCTCGTGCTTATAAGAACAGCGAAGGCTACTACGACACTGATTTCATTAGAATTACCTTATGGAATGGAATTGCATCTAATACCAAAGAATTCTGCCATACAGGTGATTTAATTGGAATCAAAGGTCGTATCCAATCTAATTCTTATGAAGATGCCGACGGTAATAAAAAGTATAGTACTGACATTATTGCTGATAAAGTTACATTTCTATCTAGTAGAAATATACTTGAAGAAGAAAATAATGACGATGATACTTTAGATGAAGAGAACTAAAAAGTTCTCTTTTTAAAGAATTTTGATTACATAAATGATATATAAAAATATAAATATATGATATCAGTTTACAATGGGCAAAGACAGAACTAAAAGTAAACTTTAAACTATATAATATGCGATAAGGAAGTGAAATTTATATGATTAAAGGAGACAGATTAAAAGCACTAAGAAAATCAGTAGGTTATACACAAACTGAACTAGGGGAATTACTTGGGGTAAAAAAATCAGTAGTATGTTTATATGAAAAAGAATTAAGAAATCCATCTATTGAAAATATTGCTGAATTAGTTCAAATCTTTGGCGTTGACGCTGACTATCTTATTGGTACAGACTGTTTAGTAAAGACCAAGAAAAAAGGGGAAGAAAAGATATATGCTATGACTAAAGAAGAAGTAACATTTATCAATGAATTAAAAAAGAACAAAATGTTATATGACATTTTATTACAAGACCCTAAAAGAGGTATTGATTTATTAAAAACTAAAATTGGTTAGTTTATTAGGAAAGTAGAATTATCTACTTTTTTTCTTGGCCCTATGATATAATCTATTTAAGATAAAGAATAGTAGTGAGGTTGTATTATGAAAAAAGGTATGAATTACTTTATGTTATTAGGGTTATTATTTTTAATGCCAGTTTGGTTTGATATTGTTAAAGCAAGTAGTTTAGGTGATATTAATAATGACGGCTATATTGATAAGAGTGATGCTATGATTTTATATCAAGTTATTAATAATGCAAAAACACTGACTAACGAAGAAAAAGTATATGCCGATTTAAATTTAGATGGCAATGTTGATGAGATTGATTTAAATATTTTAAGAAGCTATTTACTTAATGATATTGACACTCTTCCATATCAAAGTGCCGAAAATATAGTATCTAACGCTTCATATGGCGATATCGATTTAGATGGCAGAGTAAACATTGTCGATACATATCTTATACGTACGTGTCCGGATAATTTGACATCCCAACAAAAAATTAATAGTGATGTTAACTTAGATGGAAATATTGATTTAAATGACAAATATATCATTGAAAGCTACGCAGCTCAGCTAATAAATACCATTCCTGTAATTGGGATGACGAGTGGCGATAATGATAGTGAAGATTCCAGTAATTCATGTAATATTGTTATCTATCGTTCAGTAAAATTAAGTGATACCAGTGTTATAACTCCTGATTCAAGTAATAATGAAAATACTAATAATGACAATACCACAACATCCAGTCCAAGTGAAACCCAAGAAGATACAACTAGTAATATCAAAGAAGATACTAAAAAAGAAGACGAAATCAAAAATCCTGATACTGGAGCATTTGCTCCAATAGGTCTTCTTCTAGGAACAATAGTACTAAGCACAGTAATCTTATTTGTAATTAAAAAACACAACATATTTATGAAAATCTAATAGGAACATCTCCTATTTTTTCTTTGCCTAAAAAAAGCCTCTACCCAAGAGACTTATCATTAACATAACCATCAATAAAATATAGGGGATTCCCTTTCTTCAAAGTAAGACTTTTTTCTTTATCATTTAAAACATAACTACGAGCTTCATATCTTTTTACCTTATTTTGACATAACTGTAAGAAAAGACCCATTATCGCATACGTTATATCTTCATTAAGAGCTAACTTATAACAATCATGCCTAATCGCATTTCCTAAAAACACATAAACATTCTTATACTTATCTATATTCTTACTATCAATATAAGCTAAATACTCATAAGTATCACAATACATTAATCTAATAAAATAATCACTATATCTATTTATTTCAAATACTTCTAAACACTTAATGGCTAAAATCCTACTAAACGACGAATCATTAGTTAATAAACCATATAACACATCTTTAGCATCGTCTTTTAAAGTAACCGCTAGAATATACGCCAAACCCCTTAAATAATCATTAAGACTCAATGTATTATCATTATAAATATTATAATACTCACTATTTCTAATCGCCTTATCCTTAGCCATATCTTCATTACTTGTAAGAAGACTTTCCTTATCCTTCAAAGTCATTCTAAAATATTCTCTAATTAAATAAGTACATAACTTCTTACTAGCCATTATTCTCTTTTTAAACTCCAAGAAATTTTTTCCTGTAATATAACTTTTAAATTCTTCACCGCTAGCCAAAGTATAAACATAAATTATTCTTTTTAAAGCTTCATCAAACTCAGGCAATTTAGAAATGTTTTCATAAAATTCTTCATAATTCTTTTTATTTTTATCTAACTTCTCAAATTCTAATTTTACAACATTATCTAATGCTATATCCAATTCTTCATTAAATAGCTCACCAATATTATTCATTGTATAAACATCTTGCATAATATTATATAAAATACTATCTAACATAAATATCCCCCTTCCAGCACTTAGTATTATAACAAATAGTAAAATAAATTCAAGAACAAATCATATATTTTACTAGGTGATTATTTTGAAAAAATTTTTAAAAGCCGCTTGCTTTTTAATCTTAACCGGTTTTAGTTTTTATTTTACGGAGAAAACTGCCGTTTTAGTTCGTAATCAAGACCCAATTATGCAAGCTATAAAAGAGGCTAGTGTGGAACTGAATCATGAAGCCGTCAATGCTAGTATTACTAAAGATTATATTATTCCTGGTATTAATGGCAGTCGTATTAATGAAATTAAAAGTTTAATGCAAATGAAAGAAAATAATGTTTTTAATTCTTTATTTTTAGTAACCGAATCTGTTAAACCTAAAGTTTCTTTAAATGATAACAAAGATAAGATTATTATTAAGGGTAATCCTAAAAAAGGAGCAGTATCTTTTATTATAGAATCTAAAGACACTCCTAGTTATACTTATTTAAAAAGCCATAATATCCAAGCATCTCTTCTTACTAAAAGCGATACTTACGCTAAAGACGAAAACTTAGAACAATTAAATAACGACTTTGAAAACTATAAAAAATTAGAAAATAAGTTAAATAAAGCCAAAACTAACACTAATATCTGTATCTTAAATAACTATAATAAAGAAATATGTTTAAAATATAATAAATACTTAGTTGAACCTAGTATCACTCTTAATAAATCTAACTTAGTAGATAGTAAATCAAAAATTGAAAGTGGTTCTATAATTCTTTTAAGTAAGAGTACCACCACTGAAGAGTTAGAACATATAATAAACTACTTAACTTCTAAAAACTTAAAAATTGTAACTTTATCGTCCCTTATTAGCGAGTAGGGTAACTAAAAAAATCATAGGATGCCTAATTTACAAAATGGTTTGATTTATTATTCGCCAAAACCACCAGCGAAAATATTTACTAAGTTAGTACATCCTTAATATATCATACGCTTTTCTAATTATAAATAATTTAGCTTTTAATTTTCTAAATGAGAGAATCTCTTTTTATCCTTAAGTTTTCTCTCTTTTTAATTCCAATAAATTTGTACTCCGTAAAGCCCCAACAAAAATTTGCTTTTACTCAAATATTTTGCTATAATACAACTAGTTATGCGCCTTAATATATAGAAAGAAGAATTATAATTATGAGTAAAATAAAAATAATGGGTCTAGGTGGCCTTGCCGAAACTGGTAAAAACACCTACGTTATTGAAGTAGATGATTCAATTTATATTTTTGATTGTGGCTTAAAATTTGCTACGGAAAACCTTTATGGAATTGATTATATTATTCCTGACTTTGAATACTTAGTAAAAAGCAAAAAAAGAATAAAAGGTTTATTCTTAACTCATGGGCATTATGAAAACATGGGCGCAACTGCTGATTTGTTAAGACTTATTCCTAATTTAAAAGTATACGCTACTAAATTTACTAAATATATCTTAGAACAAGATGGTGTAAACCCTAATAATATTATTGAAATTAAATCCCATAAAAAAATAAACTTTGGTGAATGCAGTGTCTTCCCAATCAATGTCTCTCACTCAGCTCCCGATGCTGTTATGTACGTATTAAATACTAAAGACGGCGCTATTTGTTATACTGGTGATTTTATTATCGATCCAACCATGAGTGGGGCTTACGATATGGACTTAGGAAAAATTGCCTACGTTGGAAAACAAGGAGTGCTAGCTCTTCTAAGTGAATCATCATTTAGTGAAAAAGCTGGTCATACCTCACCAAACCACCGTTTAACAGGACTATTTAAAAGTGCTATAACCCATAATAAAGATAGAATGATATTCCTAGTCTTGCCAACTCATCTATATACAATTCAAGAAATATTTGATGCTGCAAAGAATACTCACCGTAAAATAGTTCTAATGGGTAAACAACTTCAAAACATTGTTGATATGGGCTTAAAAGAAGGCTACCTAACTATCCAAGAAGGACTCCTTGGCGACCTATCTAATATCGAAGATAAAGACTCTATCCTAATAATGGCTGATAATAAAGAAAATCCTTATGCTTGCATTAGCAAAGTAATAAGTGGTTATGATAAATTTATTCACCTAAAGAGTAGTGATACAATTTGTTTTGCTGAACCACGTTATGATGCTACTGAAAAAATGCTTGTTAAAATTGAAAATGACTTAGCTATGAATGGTTGTAACATTGTATCTATTCCTAAAGATAAAACTATTTTACACCACGCTTCGCAAGAAGACTTAATGTTAATGATTAAACTAATTAATCCTAAGTATTATATGCCAGTTAAAGGTGAATATCGTTATATGGTTAATAATGCTAACTTAGCGTCTCGTCTAGGTATCCCTAATGAAAATATTATCCTAAAACAAAATGGTGATATTGTTGAAATCATTGATGGCAAACTTCAAAATAAATTTAAAACCATTAAAATTAACGATGTTTTAATTGATGGTAAAAGTAACGACGACGTTGGAGAATTAGTAATCAAAGATAGAGAAATGTTAAGCGAAAATGGTATTGTCTTAATATCTGCTACAATAAGTAAACAAACAAGAAAAATCTTAGTTGGACCAGAAGTAACAACTAGAGGATTTATCTATATTAAAGATAGTAAAGAAATGATTAAAGAAATTAAGAATATCTCTTTAGACGTTATTGAAAGAAATATTACCGATAAATCTATTGAATATAACAAAATAAAGACCGAAATCAGAGAAGAACTTGGTAAGTATTTATATGCTGAAACTGAGTGTAAACCAATGATTATTGCGGTTGTTCAAGAAGTGTAGGTTGCAATAACTTACCTTTTTTCTTATAATTTTCTAAGAGGTAATTATATGGAAGAACTTTTAACTAATATTTTAACCAATTTAGGTATGTATGGACCATTACTAGCAAGTTTTCTAATTATTTTAGAATCTATTATTCCTATCTTACCTTTATGTGGCTTTGTTACTATGAACTTCTTAAGTTTTGGCATTATCTTAGGGTTTATTATAAGCTATATCTGTACAATTATTGGCTGTAACTTAGCGTACTTCTTAGTTCATTTATCTAAAAACTATGTTAATAATAAGATGCTAAAAGCTCCAAATGCCCAAAAACTTATAAAAAGATTCTCTAAGATAAAATTTACTAATTTAACTTTAATAGTAGCCATTCCATTTACTCCAGCATTTTTAATTAATATCTGTGCTGCAATAAGTAATATACCCTATAAAAAGTATTTACTAAGTATCATAGTAGGAAAGATATTTATGGTTTATTTCTGGGGCTTTATTGGTCTAACTTTTGTCGAATGCCTATCTAATCCCTATGCTTTAATTAAACTATCAATCCTCCTTCTACTAGCATATATATTAAGTATCATTACTAAAAAAATTATGAATATAGATTAATATATTCTTTTTTTGACGTTGTTTTTAATATTTTTAGGGTATGATATAACCGTTTAGATTAATTTAAAATCTAATGTCGAAATATCAGGAGGAATAGGTACAATAAACGACCCATACATAGTAAAAACAAATTAGATTACATAAATTAACGATGTAATTTTTTTAAAGACTTGATAAACAAATAAACGTACGATATAATTAATAAGAACATAGGAGAAAAAATATGGAATATATAATAATATTATTACTAAGTATTCTAATAATACTAGTAATATACTTAATAACTAAGATAAATAAAAATAAAGAAAACAACACTAATGTAGTAGAAAGACTAGGTAAACTAGAAACAACTCTAACTAAAGATATTGGTGATTTTAAATATGATTTTAGTAAAATAATAACTAACGATTTTAATACACTAAATACTAATATTACAGATAATTTAATTAAAATAAATGATAAAGTAAACGAAAGACTAGATATTAACTTTGATAAAACTAATAAAACATTCTCTAACATCTTAGAAAGACTAAGTAAAATAGATGAAGCCCAAAAGAAAATAGATAGTCTTAGTAGTGATATAGTCTCATTACAAAGTGTTCTAACAGATAAAAAAACAAGAGGTATATTTGGCGAAGTAAATCTAAGCTATATTCTAAGTAATGTCTTTGGTACTAAGAATGATAAAATATATGAACTACAACATAAATTTTCTAATGGTTATATAGTTGATGCTATACTATATGCTCCAGAACCTCTAGGTACAATAGGTATCGACTCTAAATTTCCTTTAGAAAACTATCAAAAAATGACTGATAAAACTATTTCTTTAGAACTAAGAAATATGTACGAAAAAAACTTTAAGTTAGATGTCAAAAAACATATTGACGCTATTAGTAGTAAGTATATTATTCCTGGTATTACTGCTAATCAAGCTATTATGTTCTTACCCGCAGAAGCCATATTTGCTGAAATTAATGCTTATCATAGTGATTTATTAGAGTATGCCTATAATAAAAGAGTATGGATAACCAGTCCTACTACTTTAATGAGTACTTTATCAATCATTAACATGATATTAAAAAATATGGAACGTGATAAATATGCTAAGGTTATCCATTTAGAATTAAATAGGTTAAGTGAAGAATTCAGCAAATATCGCTTAAGATGGGATAAACTATCTAGAAGTATTGATACAGTTACTAAAGATGTTAAAGATATTAACATTACAACTGAAAAAATTACTAAACGTTTTGAGTCAATAAATAGTGTTGATTTAGATAAAATTGTAGATAAGCATGATTAATTTAGAAATAGTTAAAAGAATTTATGTTTTTCGCTAATAAAGAGTCGTAAAAGAAAAAATGATTCTTTTTTTCTTGAAATCCCGTCTATATGACGGGATTCTTTATTTATATAATAGAAATTTCATCCGTAAATTAGTTAATTTATTGCACATCAAAATTACAGACGAAGTCTGTGTTTTAAAAATCAATTAGATTAATTTTATCAAACTTTATGGCTGAATTTTGCAATGTTTACTAAAATTGAAATTAATTTAATGAGGAATTAATCAATTGCTTGACAAATAAACTGAAAAATGCTATGATTTCAGTGCAATTGTCAAAGAAAGAAAAGGGATTAATATGAAAAAAGAGGAGAAAATAAATTATAAAATTGATAGTGATGTTCTTAAAAATTACGTAGAAGCTATTAATTCAATAAAAGAACCTATGAGTCAAATTAAGGATCAGCTTAATCAAATAACAATGCCAATGAAAGAACTAAGCAAATCACTTAATGAATCTATGATGCCGATCATTGAAGCTAGTAAAGCTGCTTCTAAGTCACTTGAACCAATTAGAAAAATTGGTAAACAACTTAACGAATCACTTAAACCAATTCAAGAAGAATTAAAAAGCATTAATACTATGTCTAATGTAATTAAGGAACTATCGATTAAATATCCAAACGAACAAGCAAAAATACTTACAGATACTATAAAGCAAATTATGAATACTAATAATGGAATGCTTTCTACAAGAATGATAGAACCGCTAAATATAAGTAGACAATATCTATCAATTATGCAAAACAATAATGACATTGAAAAAGTTTCAAGAGGTATTTATCTTTCACCAAGTGCTTTTGAAGACAGTTATTTTTCCTTTCAACAAAAATATAAAAAAGCTATTTTTTCACATATGAATGCTCTATATTTTTATGGTATGACAGAGGAATTTCCATATAATTATACAGTCACTGTACCTCAAAGGTATCATGTAGATACTGTAAATGAAAAATGTAATGTGTTTTATGTTTCGGATGATATATATGAACTTGGAGTCGTAGAAATAGAAACTCCAAATGGAAATAAAGTAAGAGCTTACGATAAAGAAAGATGTATTTGCGATATCATAAGGTCAAAAGGGAGAATGGATTCAGAGCAAGTTAAAAAGACAATTAAACAATATATGCAAAGCCGAGATAAAGATATAGCAAAGCTATCTGAATATTCAAAAAAAATGGGAATAAACAAAAAAGTAATGGAAATGGTAGGTGGATATTATGAGTAATACAGCACAAGCAGTTAAAGATAAACTAAAGAATATTTCAAGAGAAAAAAATGTAGATTTTAACTCTGTAATGAGATTCTATATGTATGATAGATTTGTTGAACGTTTATCAAAAAGTAAATATAAAGATAATTTCATATTAAAAGGTGGATTCTATTTGAGCAAATTATTTGGAATAGATAATAGAAGTACTATGGATATAGATACTGCAATAAGAAAAGCAGAATTTACTGAAGAAAATCTTATCAAAATGATAAATGAAATTATTAGTATTGATGTAGGTGATAATGTTAAATTTAAAATTGAAAAAACTGAATCAATCCGTGATGAAGATGAATATGGTGGATTAAGAATTACAATTAATTTTATGTTAGAAAACATTAAGGATAAATTTCATATTGATTTAGCAACTGGAGATCCAATATATCCAAGACCAGATAATTATAGATATGAATCTTTAATAGGAGATGAAATTTATAAGGTTTGGTCATATAATCTTGAAACGGTTCTTGCTGAAAAAATAGAAACAATTCTTAGTAAACTTGAAACAAGTAGTAGAATGAAAGACTATTATGATATTTATTTAATATATAAGCTTAAATTTGATAAAATAGATAAAGAAAAATTTAGAGGAGCTGTTGAAAAGACTTTTAATACAAGAAAATTTGATGCTGATCTAATAGCAAAGTTGAATATTGTTAAAGAAAGTAAAGTTTTAAAAGATAAATGGATTAGCTATTCAAGAAAAAATAGTTATGCTAGAGATGTTGAGTTTGAAGATACACTAAAATGCCTAGAACAATTTATTGATATTATAGTACAAATTGCAGTATAAAAATAATATTCTAGGTGCCATTTAGGTACCAACAGACTAATAAATACCATTTTATTACGATAATTATAAAAATATAACAGTCCTAAAAGGCCGCTTTTAAGAGAAATTAATACATACAGGTATTCAAATGGCGAGCACCCTGAAGGAACCAAAAGGCTTAACCTTTTTATGTTAAAGGACTTTAAAACTATTAAGCAATTTAAGGTACACTTTTATGTATACAATTTAAAAAAAACAGGTGGTAATAATATATCCTGAGTTTGCAAAAGCTCTAATTATCAATGCAATTAAGCTGCATATAATCATGCATGTACACTTTTACACGTATGGATTTTCGTATATCAAAGTCCAATACTAACTGGTTTTCACTTTATAAAAATAGCTTAATAATCTTCTAAGTCATCTACAACAAAAACAGCATAGTTGATATCGGTACTAAGAATATGTAAACATGTATTTAGTATTTCCGTAATCTTAGTATGTTCTAAATATTTTGCTACTAATGTAAAGAGTAATTTAAAATGACACGCTAACACCATTATCAATAATAACTTCTTCACAATTAAAACCATAAATTTCCAGTATTAAGTAGCATAAATCCCCTTAATTTCATAAATTATTAGTGAGAATATATGAAAGGGTGAAATATATGTGTAATAAAAATACTAACTCTAATTGTGTCGCTGAAATATTAAAAGTAATCTTAGTATTACAACAAAATGCATGTCCTGAATCATGCTTAGAAACTTGCGATCGTCCACTTTTAGGTGGCGGTCCAAACTGCCTTATTTGCAACACAAGACCAGTAATGCTTTATACTTGTAGTGGTAATGGTACACCATGGTCCATGCCTACCAGCAAAGACGTAACAGCTACATGTACTGATACTTCCGAAAACTGTTCTAAAATATTTAGAGTAGAAAAATTAGAAGGAAATTGTGCTACATTTAGAGTATTAGCAGATAATCCAGATCAAACTAGTCTAAATCCATACGTTGCAACAAATTCTTTCTTCACAATGGACTGTGATTGCTGCTGCGTCATTCGTTGTCTTTCTGATACTTACGTTGAATGTGTTTAAAATACTAAAAAAGGAATGTCAAAGCATTCCTTTTTAACTGCTAACTTTTAAAAGAACATATTATAAAATGGCGTTCCAATAAAAGAAAAACGATAATTTTCAATATTAAATTCACTTAAATCCTTAGGGTTACTAATATCAATATCTTTAATACTTTCTAAATTTTGATAATCCCCCTTAATACTTAAACTAATATTACTTGTATCCTCATCATCAACTATACTAACCATAATATTACTATTCATAGAAGTACCTAAATCATTATACTCAGCCGTCAAATTAACATTAACAACATTTGAAGAAACAATCATCTTCATACTAGCACTACTACTACTAGTTTTAATAGACATTTCTACCTTCGAACTATCCATATTACTAGTAATACTCAAAGTTAAACTATCATTAATAAACAAAATATCTACATTATAATCATTATTTACATACCCAATCTTTATTGGATTATCCGTCTTTTTATCTACATAAAAATCAATAACTACATTATCACTAAAAGTAATATCTTCAAGTAAATCTCTATAATTTTCATTACTATCCATAACATCATTTAAAATATTTTGCAAAAGAGTAGGTGTTAAAACTAAAGACTCCTTCTTAGTATCATACGTAACATCATTAATCACAATTGCCTCAGTACCTTTAGTAACTTTTGCATTTTTAAGATTCTTCTTAAACGAAGTAGTTAACGTCTTAACAAATTCCTCAATATCAAAATCAGATAACTCATCCGTATTAATATCAATCTTATTATCATTACCCATATCATTATCCGTAACATAAGTACTAGGATCAACCCCATTAAATCTAATATAAGTCTTATTATCTTTACCTAAAGCATCAATATTAACAATATTATTCTTAAAAAAATTATCGACAACCTTCAAATTATACTTAGGATTTTCTCCATTTAAATAAGTAAAATGATAAGTATAATTAGTAAAATCTTTAAAATCTTCTAAGTTTGTATCCACCTTTAATTCATAAGTACCACTTTTTAAGTTAGTATAACCATTTTCGCCCGAAGTTAAACTTCCAATACTCTTCGATAAATCATTTAAATGCAGATTATTATTTATTTCATATATCTTCGAACTTAAAGTATTTATTCCTAGTTCAATCGCTGACTTAGTATTTTTACTAAATACAAAGTAGTAGAGTAGACCAGCTATCCCAAGTATTACCAATAAAACCGCTATTAAAGTTATAACTATATCACTTTTATTTTTCTTCTTTTTTTCTGGTACAGGCGTATTTTCTTGCTTAGTATTTTCAGAAATCTCTTTGTTTTCAGTCTTTTCTTCATTACCTGAAGTTATTACGATATCATTATTATTTTCTTCTTTTACTTCGTTATTTTCTGGAACTTCAGTAACACTTTGTGGTTCAACTTGTAAATTATCCTGGGTATTTTGGTTAACTTCTATATTTGTACTAGGAACATCTTCTAAAGTAGTAGGGTTATTCTCACTATCAGCTGGTGTACTAACATTTGATGTATCAATACTATCTTCATTATTTTGATTTTCCGTAGTAGTATTTAAATTACTTGGGTTAGCCACAACATCATTGTTCAAAGTATCACCCACACCAGCAGGAGCATCAAAACTAAAAGCTGGTTCCTCTGTAACTTGTGGAGTATCACTAACTACATTATTACTTTGATTTTCTATGTTTTGAGCAGGAACATCCACATTAGAAATATCCTCAACCGGATTAGCATCAACTCCAGTTGTATTAACATCATTATTTAAAACCACTGGCTCACTAGGTACCACATCTAAAACTTCTGTTTTATCTAAATTATCTACAGGCTCCACAATATCAAGCCCATTATTTGCAGGTATCTCTGATTCATTATTATCTAAAGTATTTTTCCTAGTCTCTATCTGATTCCTATCAGGGATATCACTTGGCATGTTATTTCCAATATCATTATTAGTATTCTCAACATTAATCTCACTACCAAGTGATGTAATAGGGGTATCTTGCACCAAAGTAATCTTATCATCACTATTGTATTTATCTTCCATAGTCCATCTAAACTCCTTTTTACTTTCTACTATATTAAAATTATATCATACACCCACGAAAAAAAGTGCATAATTTTGCACTTAATCATTATTAATAATAAAACCTAAGAAATTTATTCCTATCTGCGTCATCTCTTCATCAGATAAATCATATACATCCATACTATCAGTAGTATCAAATTCATAAGTTTTTTCCTCTTTACTCTTAGTATAATTCATATTCAAAGTACCATTAACACTACTATCATTCTTATCAATAAATGTTAACATAACCTCACTATTACTATCATTACCATTAACAAGCAACTTTCCACTATACTTAGCAGTTATAAGATTAGCTTCATAATCAATATCTATCTTTTCTTTATCAAAACTATTAATATCTAAACTTAAAATACGGACATTACTATAAGATAGTTCTAACTTTTTACCATATAAAGTCATATAAATCTCTTGATTATCTTCATCAATAACTTTTACTTGGTAATCTTTATTATAATTAATTATTCTAACTACTTCTTGATTATCCCTTAAGATACTTATTCCTAAAATATCATGCATAATACCCTTAGTATAAACATCAATACTTATATTATCACAATCAATTTCACTAGTCTCATTTAAATAATCATTAACTTTATCTTTAGCAATACCCGCTGAAGTTGCAATATCATTTACTAAAGTATTATTTTCTAAAATTCTTTTTTTAACTTTATTAACTAAGTCATTAATATCATCCTTAGTATAAGTTATTCTTAATTTCTTAACTTTAATATCTTGATTATTAATTGATATTGTATCTTTAATCGTCTCACTCTTAGGAATACTAATTTCTTCTAATATAATATCTTTAATAATTACTAAATCATTTTTTAAAAGATTATAATCAATGTTAGAATTCTTACTATCAAGTTTAACACTTAAAGGATAATATGCTAACTTATTAGATCTTAAATACAACGTATCATCAGTCTCTTTATAAGAAATATCTAAACTATTATTATCTAAACTATTAATCATAGTAATATTACCAGAATTAATCTTATCTTTTAAATTATGACTAAAATTAAATTTATACTCATACTTACTTAAAAACTTCAAATAATCAGTTGTTGTACTAAATGAGGCCCCACCACTCATAATATAAGATTCATTATTATAACTACCAATATCACTAATTACTTTATTAGCCTTATTAAATAGAGTAGTAATACCATTATTTAATCTAGCCCTTGAAGAAGACACAATTACAAAATACGCTATATAAAAGCATGCTAGTAGTAAAATAACTACAATTAAAGGTTCAATAACATTAGTTTTCTTCTTCTTTTTTAAAATTTTCTGTTCTAGCTTTTTATCTTCTTCTTTTTCTTGTTCTTCTTTCGTTGGAATATCTTCTAAAGAAACTTTTTCTACTAATATGTCATCATTCTTAGAACTTACCACATATTCTTGTTCATTTTCTAAGATAATTTGTGGTTCTTCTATGTCTACTTTTTCTTTTGTCTCTTCTTTTTTACCATCTTGAATAATCTCTTCATGTACTTCTTTTACTTCAACAACATCCTTATTACCAGCCTTAACTTCTTTTTTTACTTCTGGTATTGGTGTAGGAATGCCTTCCGTTACAGCCTTTGCATCAGCATTTTCTATAGTCTTTTCTAACTTATTATCTATCTTCTTAACGTTTTTAACATTATTCTTCTTAGCTACATTATTCTTATTATTTCTTTTATTTTTCTTAGGATTATTATTAGTTTGATTACTAACTTTTTTAGTATTATTTTTCTTACTACTATTATTTTTATTCTTCGTATTTACGTTCTTCTTATTACTTGATTTAGTCTTTGTATTACTAGACTTATTTTTCTTACTATTATTTGATTTCTTTTTATTTATATCTTTTTTACTATCAAGATTACTCTTAGTAGTATTAGGCTTTTTATCTTCCTTCATTATATCACTCCTATATATGTCTTATTTTATCATATTAATCTACCAAGGAAAATATTAAAGTCTAAATTTCTTTTAAAATCATATTAATTAAGTAAGAGGTGTCAAATGAAAAAAATTTTATTATTTATCTGTTTATCTTTAATGACTATTCCTATATTAGTTAGTGCAGAAGACCTAGCCAGTAACGCCACCAGTGCTATTTTAATGGAGTATTCGACAGGAAAAATACTTTTTGAAAAGAACGCTAACGAAGAATTACCCATGGCCTCTATGACCAAAGTTATGACATTACTTCTTACTATGGATGCCATTGAAGAGGGAAGAATATCCTATGATGATATGGTAACTATTTCTAAAAATGCAGCATCTATGGGTGGCTCCCAAATGTTTTTAGAAGAAAATTCGCAAGTTAAATTAGAAGAATTAATTAAAGGAGTATCAGTTGCTAGCGCTAATGATGGAGCAGTTGCCTTAGCAGAGTATGTCGGTGGTAGTGTTGATAACTTTGTTAATCTAATGAATGAAAAAGCCAAATCCTTAGGACTAGAACATACCCATTTTGCCAATCCCCATGGCCTAGATGCCCAAGACCACTATAGCAGTGCTTACGATATGGCCATTATGGCTTTAAACTTAATACATCACCAAGATATTTTACGCTTTACATCTATTTATGAAGATTACTTTAACAAACCTGATGGTACTAGAACCTGGTTAGTTAATACCAACAAATTAGTCAGATTTCTTCCTGGAGTAGATGGCTTAAAAACCGGGTACACTGAAGACGCCGGCTACTGCCTAACAGCAACTGCCAAAAAACAAGACATTAGATTTATTTCCGTTGTAATGGGTGAACCAACCAGTGCCATTCGTAGTAAAGAAACAACCGCCTTACTAAACTACGCCTTTAATTCATTCAAACTAAATACTATCATAGAAGAAAATAAAGAACTAGGTACCATTGAAATAGAAAAAGGTATGCAAGACAAAGCTACATTAATAGTAAAAAAGGCTATAACTGAACTAATTTCTAAAAGCGATAAACCTGAAGAATATTCATATAATATCAAAGTTAATAAAGTAAAAGCCCCCATAAATAGTGGCCAAACAGTAGGTATAGTTGAAATATTAGATAACGAAGGCTTAGTAGTAAGAGAAGAAGAACTAACCATTAAAGAAAACATCAAAAAAGCCACCTTGTGGCATATATTCAAAAACAATTTTAAAACTATCTTATCCGGAAAATAAAAACAGCCCTATGGCTGTTTAATCTAAATTATTAATAGACTTAGCTAAGGACTTCTTATTAACTTCAAACAAATATAAATTACTATCTTGAAGAATATAAAACTTAGCTTCCTCCCGTTTCTTATCATTATAAAACATTATAGGTAATCTTAAATTATCTCTAACATCTACTAATTCACTAAAACTTTTAATATTTAATACATTATAATCATTAACATTAGGTTTAGTTGAAGTATCAACAATTAATCTATCATATTCTCTTAATAACGTATTAATATATTTATCATACTTACTTAACTTCTTCCTATTTTTAATAACCCTATATAATACAACCCCCAAGCAAAAACATGCCAACAACGTCCAGAAAACCCCAACTGCCATTTTTGCCCATTGTCCCATATCAAAACTATAATTAGTAATATTCTTTTCAATACTTTTATTTACCTCTTGAGTTTTAAGATTTATTTCTATAGCTTTCTGTGATAAAGGAATTTGTACTAATAATTGAGATGAAGTAGGGATATTATCATACTTAGAATTAACCTTATTAGAAGTATTTAAATAAACCTCTAAGTAACTCTGAGAATTAATTCCATACATAGCTTTAAAACTATTTGCAATTTCATTGTAATAATCATAATTAATATCGATACTTTTATTTAAATTATAAAAAGTATTATTATTATCAATTACATCTGTTGTTTTAGAAACTAAATTATAATCTTTTTCATAATATTTTGTTGAAGTATCACCATTTTTTATTATCAATTTAGCCGTTATTTCATAATCAACAGCGTCAATTAAATCATCAATATTACTATTAAGTTGATAATTAAAATTTAGTGATATTTTTTTTATTAAACTAGCTACATATGACATATTAGATGATAAACAATTATCTTCAAAAAAATCATTTTCTTTTAAACAAACACTATATTTAATACCACCTTTTTCTAAAAATATAAGCTTATCTTTATTAGTATCTTTTAATGCTAAACTAATGAATTTGATTCCCACAAGTAATGATATTATAGAAACTAAAATATAAAACCAAGTACTATTTAAAAAATCAAATTTATTATTCTTAGCTTGATAATGCTTTGTAAAATTATTTTTCTTAGCCATAATATTTACCACCTCTCATTTAATAATACTGTAGGATAACCAATTAAAGGTAACTTTGATTTAACTATTCCTACAAACATATCCTGGGTAATTTTATATTTATCATAATCTTGATTAGCGTCTCCCTTAGTATAAATATAATATTCACCATTAGTATTAATAATTTTATAAACTCGATGAACAACTACCTTGTTATCATAATTATAAGCTAAAATATCACCTTGTTTAATATCTTTAAAATATTTATCTACAATTACAACATCACCCTTATAAATATTAGGTACCATAGAATTACTAGCAATAGCAATAGCATAATATCTAAAATATCCTGAAACAAAATATATTAAACAAAAAGCACAGATAATTAAAGGCAAAAATATTATCAAAGTTTTTTTCCTTTGATGATAATATTCTCGTTCAAGAGCATCAGTTCGATCACTTTTATACCAGTTAATTATCTTTTTTAATAATAATAGAGGAATTATTAAAAAGATCAAAGAATACAAATATTCACTAGGGTTAGGAACAATTGGCATTAAATACTTATAAAGATTTATTATTAATAAGTAAACAATTCCCGGTTTATAACCTTCCTTAATCCCTAAATATGTACACAAAATATTTTCTGTAATAGATGGCAAAATACTTACCGCAATTAATAGAAAAGTATCTCTATTAAAACCAAGAATATGAGATTCTAATGCAACAACATTATCCATTATTATAAAAAATACACACGTTAATACAATTAATATCCACGACTCACTGGATTTTTTTAAAAGTTGATATCTTAAAAATTCTTTTATAAAAATATATAATATTATAGGAATAATAATATTTAGAAAAGACTTTATCGTAAAATAATTAGTATTTTTGGCAAATCCAATTATAATGCCAAACAAGTAGTAAACAAGAAAAAAAGCTATTAAAAAAATAACAATTTCTAAGATGACATCCTTAACATAGCGATGTCTATCTTTTTCAAAACCTAGTATCATATAAAATACTACTAAGGATAGTAGCATAATTATATTTAAACCAGTAGTTTCTAACTTTCTAAACACAAAACTATTTGAAAGAAAAATAAAACTTAAGATTGAAATGAACAATATTATTTTTATATAACTTTTTTTCATTTTTACCTACCTCAATTAGTCTACTGAACTATAATTTAAAGCTATATTACCAAAAGAAACACTGAAATCGCCATCAGCACGTTCTGCATTTAGCGCATATTCTAAAGTAACAGTAACAAGTTCACCAGTTTTTTTAGCTAAAGAATGTCCAGTAATTGATGCTTTACCACTAGAAGTTTCAAGCTCATTTCCAACTTTTACTTTAACAGAAATATTTTCACAAGCTTTTTGAACTAATTCATCAGTTGTTCCTTCATTAGCCGTACAAATTTTAGCTTGAGTTTGATTAGCTACATTTTCATAAACTATACTCTTTAAGTAAGCATTTAATTTCCCAGCATTGTATGCATAAAATTTATATACAACAGATTGTCCTGGTTCAGTAAATACCGCACTTAAATTTGATATAACTGGATCATTACTATTATCAATGGTACCATTAGTAGCAGTAACACTATTTGGTGTAGAAGTTGGAACTATTTCACTAAGGTCAACACTATCAATTGAACTAGAAAAATCAACATTCATAGTACTACTATCAGGTTTAACATTTGCACTAGATTGAATATTCAAAACACTAGAAAATGAAGCAAAACCGATTGATAATCCTGCAATTCCAACAACTAAAGCAATTATAGCTATTATTTGTGCAGCTCTATTCTTTTCCATTTTTTATCCTCCTATGTTAAAAATTATATCATACGTTAGCATAAATTTAAACATAAAAAAATATATATCCCATCATTAAAATTTGAAGCTTTTTTAAATCTTTGATACAATTATATTGGTGATTATAATGTCCAAAGTAGTAAAAAAATATAAATACGAAATCCTAGCGTTTTTATTTTCCTTTTTAGTTGGATGCTTAGTAATTTTACCCAATACAATTTTAGGAAAAGGTCTATTTTTTCTAGGTGCCGACTTAAATTTACAACAAATGGTATTCGGTGAAGTTATTAATTATTCATTAAAAGAGGGTAGTTATCTATGGACTTGGTTTAATGACTTAGGAAGCAACTTTATAGGAACATTCAGTTTTTATAATTTATTTAGTCCTTTTAATATTATTACATATTTATTTCCTGCAACCTGGTATCCCTATTTATGTCCATTTTTAATGATTATTAAATTCGGAGTATCTGGTTTAACTTCCTATTTATTTTTAAAACGCTACGTTAAAGATAAAAAGTTAGTAGTACTAGGATCTTTATTATATTCTTTTTC
The DNA here is from genome assembly GCA_000433255.1 of Coprobacillus sp. CAG:605. Taxonomy (GTDB): domain Bacteria; phylum Bacillota_I; class Bacilli_A; order RF39; family UBA660; genus CAG-605. The sequence goes on from HF998230.1 coordinate 37,900, forward strand.
AGGCTTTCAATTTACCAACATGCTTTTTCATTTTTATGATTCCGTCGTTTTATTTCCTTTGCTTTTATATAATCTAGATAATTTAGTATATGATAATAAAAAAGGATGTTTTTCTTTAACTATTTCTTTGCTAGCGTTTACCAACTGGTTTATGTTTATCGGGCAAGTAGTTTTTATTGTTATTTACTATCTTATTAAAATTATTTGTAAAAGTTATACTTTCAATGTAAAAAAGTTCTTTTCCATTTTATTAGAAGGAGTACTAGGAACTTTAATTGCCAGTGTTGTTTTAATACCTTCCTTATTATTTACCATTTCTAATCCTAGAATCAATAATAGTTTTACTTTAATTAGTTCATTAAAATATAGTAGTATAATCAATTATATTGAAATATTTAGAACATTTTTCTTTCCCTCAGAAGTAATGAATCCAAGAGCATATTTGGATATTGCTAATTACGATAGTATTGATTTATATCTTCCTTTTGTTGGCTCTGCTTTAGCAATTTCTTATGCGTTTAAAAGAAGAAAAAACTGGCTTAGTATATTGATATTTACCTGTATTTTATTTATGTTCATCCCGATACTTAATAGTTCGTTTTTCTTATTTACAACCAAATACTATGCCAGATGGTTTTATATGCCAGCTCTTATTTTGTCTTTACTTTCCATAAAATGTATAGAAGAAAATCTTAGTATCAAAACAGGTATTATTACTTCCTTTTTAAGTTTATTAGTAATGATTTTAATTTACTTATTATTAACATATAAATATCCCAATACTGAGTATATTCATGATATTAACTATCTAATTATGATAATTAGTTTTATGATTATTAATTTAATTACACTCACAATTATATATAGATCTAAAAATAGAGTTAAGTATTTATATATCTTTGTTACACTATTTTCTACTATCTGGTCCAATTACTCAATTTATAAATATCGCAATAACAATCTTGAATATAACCAAAAATATTATGATTATATAAATAGTTATAAAGAAATAAAATTTGATAACTTAGTTAGAAGTAATTCATTTTCTAATTGCTACTATAATCAAGGAATGATTTTTAAAAATAGCAACTTATGGTCTTTTAATACTAATATATCTGGACAAGCATTTGAATTTTATAATAGTGTTGATTATCCAAGAGCTGTTTTGACTAATATTGAAGTCAATAATCCTTTAAATGATTTTTTATCAGTAAAATATTTTATTTCATGTACTAATGAAGAGAGCGAAGAGTATAAACTTTATAAAAAGACTGATAATTATCAAATCTATTTAAATAACAATTATAAAGACCTAGGTTTTGTATTTAATAATTATATAAGTAATGAAGAATTTCTAAGTAAAAATACCTTAGAAAAATACCAAATTATAAATAACACAATTGTACTTAATAATGATCAAATTAATAAGTATAAAGATCTTTATAACGACGATGTTAAAGTATTCTCTAATACTTTTAAATTTATTAATAATGGTTTTAATTCTAAAATTGATGTTTCTAAAGATACTTTAGTTTTATATACTATTCCCTATGATAAGGGATGGAGAGCATTTGTTAATGAATCCAAAGTAGAAATTGAAAAAGTTGATAATGGTTTAATAGCAATTAAGATAAATAAAGGCGTTAATAATATAGCATTTACATATTATCCACCTGGTCTAAAGGCTGGGTTAATATTAACCATTGTTTCATTTATTATTTTACTTGCCTATATTTTTCTAAACAACAAGTCTTTGATTTATAAGAAAATTTTCTCAGTATTTTATAAAAAACAATCTTTATTATGATATAATACACTTAGAATATAAAAGTAAGGAGAGTAGCGATGAAGAAAAATGGTTATACATTAGTCGAATTAATTATTACAATGGCATTACTTGCTCTAGCATCAACAGTTATCATTGTTAATATGCAAGGTGTAGAATCTAAACAAAATAAATCCTTGAAAGAACGTCGTATTGCTGAAATTGAAAAAGCCGCCTGCTCGGCCATTGATTCTCTCCAAGCCGAAATAATAACTGGTCAAAACCGGGATAATTGTCTTGCCAATGGCTGCAAGATAAAATTATCTAAATTAGTTAGTGAAGGTATCATTGATGAAGATTTAGACTTTGACTCTGATGGTACAAAAATAGTTGATATTAAAGATCTTTATTCAGTTGGTATTAAATGGGATACCACAAGTGATGGTTATAAAGAAAAAAAATGTGAATTTGAACTTCGTGATCTTGATACTGATCCAATTGATCCCAATCCAACGCCTGATCCCAATCCTGACCCTGGCCCAACGCCGGATCCTAATCCTGACCCTGACCCTAATCCTGACCCAACACCAGAACCAGATCCTGTTTCTTCTAGTTTTGGTTATACCGGTTCAGTTCAAAAATATATTGTTCCCAAAACAGGTGTTTATAAACTTGAAACTTGGGGTGCTCAAGGTGGATCAACATCAGGATGTATAGGAGGATATGGGGCTTATAGTACGGGCGAAATAACTTTGAAAAAAGATGATGTAATTTACATTACTGTTGGTGGGTCTGGATTAGGCTACACAACTCATCGCCCTTTATCTGGAGGTTATAATGGTGGCGGTGGTTCTAGTCCGACAAGTGACACTAATGAAATAACTGCCTCTGGTGGTGGAGCTACTCACATTTCCAAAACTAATAAGGGCACTTTATCAAATTATTCTAGTAATGATGAGATTTATATCGTTTCTGCTGGTGGTGGCGGTGCTGCTGCGAATAAAGCCATAATGTGTGTTAATGGTGGTGCTGGTGGTGGAATATCTGGCAATAATGGTGGACGTTATGAAGAAAACACTACCGATGCTAGAATTAGCGCTATTGGATATGGTGGCACCCAAAATCGAGGTGGCTCATATTTCAATCAAACAACAAGTGGTAGTGGTGGTATTGCATCTGGAGTATTTGGCTCTGGGGCTAGTGGAAATTATACTGGCGCTGGTGGCGGCTACTATGGTGGTGGCGTCAGCCATTGTTCCGCCGGCGGTGGCTCAAGTTATATAGGAAATTCGGACTTATCCAATAAAGCCATGTACTGCTATAATTGCGCTACTTCAAATGCCGCAAATACCAAAACAATAAGTGTAACATGTCATAGTGATACAGCAACATCAAACTGTGCTAAAGAAGGCACAGGATATGCTAAAATATCATATGTTAAAGCTTCTACTGAAGATCAAGAAATTTCTAATCCAAGTCCTGCTAAATTTGACTATACAGGTTCAGTTCAAGAATACACAGTTATCAAAACTGGCAAATATAAACTTCAAGTTTGGGGAGCCCAAGGTGGTAGTGACAGTCCAAGCGATGGTGGTGTGGGTGGTTATTCGGAAGGCAAAATTGAATTAACCAAAGGCAGCAAATTGTATATTGCTGTCGGTGGCCAAGGCTCACCATACACTAGAAAAGCCAAAAGCAATGGTGGCTTTAATGGTGGTGGATATGGTGGCATCGTTAATGCCTCATCAAATCCTCAAGGAGGCTCTGGCGGTGGTGGAGCAACCCATATTGCATTAACTAACCAAACTCTTAACAATTTACAAGACAAAAAAAGTGATATTTTAGTTGTCGCTGGCGGTGGCGGTGGCGGTGCTATGGTCCCTGGTGGAGCTGGTGGCGGAATATCAGGAAATAATGGAAATTATGCCGACGATTATCCAACATATTTTGGTAGTGGTGGAACCCAAACTAGTGGTGGATATGATAACTACTTAAAAGATAACAAAGCCATCTTTGGCAAAGGTTCCGATCTTAACGAAGTAGGATATGGTGGCAATGGTGGCGGTGGTGGCTACTATGGCGGTGGCGGTACCAATCGTGCTCACAGTGGTGGTGGCGGTGGTTCTGGCTACATAGGAAACCCTAAATTGACTAACAAAATGATGTCATGCTTTAATTGCCAAGAATCTTCATCGGTTGATACGAAAACAATATCAACGACTTGCAAAAACTCATCACCCCTTGATAATTGTGCTAAAGTTGGTAATGGTTATGCCATAATATCTTATATAGATGGCACAAATACTGAAAAAACTACTGAGAGTTTTCAAACTAAGACTTATGACTTTACTGGTACGGAACAAACATTAAAGATTCCTGCCACTGGAACTTATAAACTAGAAATATGGGGAGCCCAAGGTGGTAATTCATATGATGGAGTAGGTGGCTACGGCGGTTATTCTGTTGGAACTGTAACTTTAACTAAAGATAGTACACTATATATTCATGTTGGTGGTTCTGGATATGATAGTAATTCTCCAGGCTATAATGGTGGCAAAGCCGATAATAACGCCACTAGTTATAATAGTGGTGGTGGCGCTACTCATATTGCCCTAACTAACCAAACCCTTAACAATTTACAATATAAAAAGAGTGAAATATTAATTGTCGCCGGTGGTGGCGGCGCTGGAGAACGTGTTTATGGTGGCTCTGGCGGTGGCTATATTGGGGCTGCTGGTTATACAATTGGCACTAATACTTATCCTTATTATGGGACAGGAGGAAGCCAAGCCCGAGGTGGAAATGGCTCTGTCATGTCATCTCATGCTTCATCAGGGGTAATCAATGGTTCATTTGGCTTAGGCGGTTCTGGTTATAGTAGTACCGATACTGGAGCTTATGGCGGCGGTGGCTTCTTTGGTGGCGGTGGTACAACATATGCTGGAGGCGCCGGTGGTGGTTCTGGATATATTGGAAATTTGCTTCTAAAAAATAAAGCTATGTATTGCTATAACTGTGCTACATCCAATGCCGCAGCCACAAAAACTATAAGTGTAACATGCCATAGTGCTAGTGCAACATCAAATTGCGCTAAGGAAGGCAATGGCTATGTAAGAATAACTAAAGTCTCATAACGAGACTTTTTTAATGTATTCTCTTGACAGGTATACCACCTACACCCTATAATGACAATAGTGATGAAAATGGAATGTGAAAAATGTACAAGAATGAAACATCGTACCGAAGAAGAAAAGAAAGACTTAAATAGACGTCTAAAAATAATTGCCGGCCAAGTAAATGGCATCTCTCAAATGATCGAAGACGATAGATATTGCAATGACGTCCTAATTCAAATATCTTCCACCATAAACGCTTTAAAAAGTCTTGGTACCGAAATGCTCAAAAGCCACTTACGTACTTGTGTTGTAAAAGATATAAAAGATAATAAATTAGAAATCTTAGACGAAGTAGTAGACCTCTTTGGAAAAATTAAATAATGGCTAAAATCTATGTAAAAATCAAAGGCATTCACTGCCAAAACTGTGAAACAACTATCCAAAAGGCTTTATTAAAACTACCCCGTGTTAAAGAAGTTACAATCAAAAACTTTATTGCCCACATAATTTATGAAGAACCCTTACTAACGATGAAATTATTAATGTTTACCCCAAGCTGGCTATATAGCCAAGGCTTCGTATATTAGAACTAACTTAAAAGAACTAAAAAAATCCGACTTAAACCAATCATTTTTAATACTTACTATCATAATCTTAATTATTTCTCTAACTTACAAAATATTTGGGTTTAACGTATTCAATGTCATTCCTACAATAGATAGTAACATTACTTATAACGGCTATCAAGATATCAAAGTAGAAGTAGCCAAACCCGTTAAAATGATAATCCATGTTGATAAAAAATACTTAACCGGCTGCAACAATTCTCTTATAATTCCCAAATATAATATTAACCAAGAATTAAAAACTGGCGATAACATAATAGAGTTCTATCCAACCAAAGAAGGTACTTTCATTTATACCTGTTGGATGAACATGTTAAAAAACAATATCAAAATTGTAAATAAACTATAGAAAGGATTTTATATGCAAAAAATAATTTTAAACATTGGTGGTATGACTTGCAGTGCCTGTTCTTCATCCCTAGAAAAATATCTAAAAAAACAACCCGGTATCATTGATGCCAGCGTTAATCTTGTCCTAGCGCAAGCTCTTATTACTTATGAAGATAACCTAACTTTAAATACCATCGAAAAATATATTAAAGAAGCTGGCTTTAAATCTCTAGGTATATTCGACGAAACTAAACTTAAGAAAAATAAACATTCTAAAACTCCTTTAATAATTTATGGTATCCTAGCATTACTAGTGTTATATATTGCTATGGCTCATATGTTAAAACTCCCCGTAATCTCATTCTTAAATATGATTAACCATCCTATAAACTATTCTATATGCCTTCTTATATTTTCTCTTATCTTCTTATTTTATGGTAAAGACATTATCCTAAATGGTTATAAAAATTTAATTCATAAAAGTCCTAACATGGATACTCTAGTAACAATTGGTGTTCTTTCTAGTTTCTTTTATAGTCTTTATAACACAGTTATGATTCTTAAAGGACACTCTATGTACGTAGAATCTTTATACTATGAATCTGTTTGTATAATCATTTACTTCTTAAAACTAGGTCGTTTCATTGATAATATAAATAAAGAAAAAACTTATGACGCCATTAAAGGGTTAGTAGAAATAACACCTAGTAAAGCCATAAAGCTTACTGATGGTAAGAGAGTAGAGATAACTTTAGATGAAATTCAAAAAGGTGATACTCTACTATGTCTTCCTGGTATGAAAATTGCTTGCGATGGTATTGTTAGTATGGGTACTACCTACGTTGATGAATCTTTTATTACCGGCGAATCAACCCCTGTTAAGAAAGAGGCTAATAGCAAAGTCGTAGCGGGCAGTCTAAATATTAATGGAGCCATTGAATACATTGCCCAAAACATTGGCAAAGATTCTACTATTTCAAAGATTGTTAACTTAGTCGTTGAAGCTACTAACACTAAACCAAAAATTGCCTCCCTAGCTGACAAAGTAAGCGGCATCTTTGTTCCTATTGTTATTATCTTAAGTATTCTAACATTCATTTTCTACATGATTTTCACTCATGATTTAAACCTTGCTCTAACTCATTTTGTAACCATCTTAGTAGTGGCCTGTCCCTGTGCTCTAGGGCTAGCAACCCCTTTAAGTATCGTCGTTAGTGAAGGTAAGTGTGCTCAAAATGGTATCTTAATCAAAAAAAGTCAAATCCTAGAAGACGCCAGTAAAATCGATACAATAGTTATGGATAAAACTGGAACTATAACTTATGGTACATTAAAAATATCCAAACTTTATAACTATAGTACTTATTCTGAAGATAAACTTTACTACCTTGTTGGGTGTATTGAAACTAACTCCAATCACCCCATAGCTAAATCTCTAATCAATAAAGATACTAAATATGAAAAAGTAACAAACTTTAAAAACCTCGATGGTCTTGGACTAGAAGCTACTCTAAATAATAAAAAATATTACCTTGGTAACGCTAAGTTAGTTACTAAGCTAGCTATCGAAAATACCCATTTCCAAGATGAACAAACTCTTACCCAAAATGGTTCTAGTATTATCTATGTTATTGAAAACAATATAATAATTGCCCTAATAGGTATAAAAGATATAATTAAAAAAGATATGAAAGAAGTAATATCTAAGTTAAAAGATTTGAATATCAATACTATAATGTTAACCGGCGATAACGAGACTACTGCTAATCTAGTAGCTAAAGAACTAAATATCAAAGAAGTAATTGCCAATGTTTATCCCCAAGATAAGACTAACAAAATCAAGAGTCTTCAAAGTAAGGGTAAAAAAGTTATGATGGTGGGAGATGGTATTAATGATGCCCCAAGCCTTGCTACCGCCGATATAGGAGTAACTGTTACTAACGCTACGGATATTGCCTCAAACTCCAGCGATGTTATCTTACTTAATGACTCTCTAATGAGTCTTGTAAGGCTAATTAACATCAGTACTAAAACCCTAAAAATAATTAAAGAAAACCTCTTCTGGGCTTTCTTCTACAATATCATAACTATTCCTATTGCCATGGGCTTACTAACTAGATTTAATATCAACATGAACCCCATGCTAGGATCACTAGCTATGATGCTTAGTAGTCTTACCGTAATATTAAATGCCCTAAGACTTAGAAAATAAAAGGAGAAATAATTATGTTTAATAAAGAAAAAACTATCATTAAAATTGAAGGTATGAAGTGTCAACATTGTGCCTCTAAAGTATCAAATGCCTTAGAACATATTGAAGGCGTAAAAAAAGTAAAAATAAATTTAGATAAAAAAGAAGCTATTATAAAAAGTAAAGAAAAACTAGATACAACTAAACTTAAGAAAGCCATTACTGACTTAGATTACGAAGTAATAAGTATTGTAACCAATCATGAATAAGATATTATATTACCTTATTATAACATTAGGTCTCTTCTTTTTATCAGGCTGCGAACAAACAACCAACAAAGATAAAATTGCTATCGAAACTCAAGATATTACAACCAAAGCTTAATTTCTAAATTATAAAGTTGATGATGTTACTATCCAACTAATCCATGTTCGCAGTACCGATGGCAAAGTAAGAATTGCCTTTAATACTTGTCAAGTATGTTCAATATCTTCTAAAGCGTACTTTATTCAAAGTGGAGAATACATTATCTATCAAAACTATGACACTAAGTTCCATATTAATAAAGTAGGAGAGAAAAATGGTGGTTGTAACCAACCTCCAGTAGAAGAACAAATTATTGAGGGTAATAGAATTATTCTATTTAAATCATATGTTGAATCTTTCAAAGATAAATTTACTGATTGGCAAGGACCAACAAATTAGTTTAACCAATATAAAAAATGAGGATATTACTTGAAAAAGTCCTCATTTTTGCTTTATAATAAAAGAAGTTTTAAAGAGGTGAAGAGTATGGAATATTTAGATTATGCAGCATCTACTCCGGTTGATAATAAGGTTTTAAATACTTATGTTGAAATAACTAAAAAGTATTATGCTAACCCTAATTCTAACCATTATCTAGGCTTAGAAGCTAAGAAACTAATTGATACTAAAACTAGCCATATTGCCTCTTTGCTTAATATCAAACCTCAAGAAATCATCTATACCAGTGGTTCTACTGAAGCCAACAACTTGGCTATTAAAGGTACTGCTCTTCGTTATAAAAACTATGGTAAGCATATTTTAATCAGTAGCTTAGAACATAACTCCATAGTATCATCCGCTACATATCTCCAAACTTTAGGCTTTGAAATAGAACTAATCCCTGTTAATCAAAATGGCTTAATTGATATCGAAACTTTAAAAAGCATGCTTCGCCCCGATACCATTTTAGTAAGCGTTTGTACTGTTGATAGCGAACTAGGGCTTAGACAACCCGTTGAAGAAATTGCTTCTTTGTTAAAAGAATATCCTCATATCGTTTTTCATACAGATGCCTCCCAAGCCATCGGCAAAGTGCCAGTTAATCTAAGTAACATAGACCTCGTAACAATTACCCCACATAAATTTTATGGCCTACCAGGATTTGGCATGTTAGTAAAAAAAGAAAATATTTCTCTAATCCCACAAATCCTAGGAGGTAAATCAACTACCATTTATCGCAGTGGCACCCCAGAAACTGCAAACATTGCTGCCCTAGATTGCGCCCTAACAATTGCCCTCGAAAATATGAATACTCGTTATGACTATGTAAAAAATTTAAATACCCAAATCAAAGATTATTTAAAAACTAAGAAAAACATTGTAATCAACAGCCGAGATAACTCTCTACCATATACTATTAATTTTAGTATTAAAGATAAAAAATCTTTAGATATCCAAAAATCCTTAGAAAAATATGATATCTATGTTTCTACTAAGACTTCATGTTGTCCCATAGAAACACCATCTAAATTAGTATATGCCCTAACCAAAGATAAAAAAATATCTTCATCGTCCATAAGAGTAAGTATATCTCATTTAACTACCAAAGAAGAAATAACCAAGTTTTTAAATACCTTAGATATAATATTAGAAAGTGAATAATTATGGAAAAATATCAAGAAATAGAAAGAAGTATTATTAAAAAATATCGTAAAGAAATCTGGCGACCTTTCGTCAAAGCCGTGAATGAATATGAACTAATTCAAAAAAATGACAATATCATGGTTTGTATAAGTGGTGGCAAAGACTCGTTTTTACTAGCTAAATGTATCCAAGAGTTACAACGTCATGGTAAGATTAAATTTAATGCTCACTATGTTGTTATGGATCCCGGATATAATGATTACAACCGCGACTTTATTTTAGATAATGCCAAAATATTAAACGTTCCAATTGAAATGTTTAAAAGTGATATCTTTGATGTCGTTGCCAAAATAGATTCTAAAAGCCCATGCTACTTATGTGCTAGAATGCGTAGGGGATATCTATATAATAAAGCTAAAGAACTAGGATGTAACAAAATCGCCCTAGGACATCACTTCGACGATGTTATAGAAACCACACTTTTATCAATGTTCTATGGTGCTGAAATTAAAACCATGATGCCAAAACTTCACAGTGATAACTTCGAAGGCCTTGAACTAATAAGACCCCTATACTTAGTTAAAGAAAGTGCCATAATAACATGGCGTAACACCAATGAACTAACCTTCATAAACTGTGCCTGCCGATTCACAGAAGGCTGCTCCTTAATAAATGATGGCACTAGTAAACGTAAAGAAATGAAAGAACTAATCAAAAAACTCCGTCAAGTAAATAAAGACATTGATTATAATATCTTTAAAAGTATGGATAATATTAACTTGAATTGTGTTCTAGGAACCAAAGAAAACGGTAACTACCAAAGCTTTTTAAAAAACTATAATAATAATTCTAAATAAGTTAGGAGGTCGTTATGAACCAAGAAAAAATTGGTGAGTTTATAAAAAAATTACGTCAAGACAATAATCTAACCCAAAAAGACCTTGCCAATAAATATAACGTTACCTATCAAGCCGTAAGCAAATGGGAACGAGGTCTAAATATACCTGATATTTCTCTTTTAAAACAAATGAGTGAAGATTTTAATATCTCTATTGAAGAGCTTTTAAGTGGTCAACCAACCGAACCTAAATTTTTCCAAACCAAAAGAAAGAAAATTCATATTATTGGTCTTGTACTTGATATCATTGCCTTACTAACTTTAATAATTATGTTACTTCTTGAACATAATAGTACTTACCATTTTCGTAAAATAACATCTCCCAGTAATGACTTTAACATAACTGGAAGTATTGCTTATGATGATAAGAAAACATCCATCTATATTTCTAATATTGAATATACTGGTACTGAAGAAGAAAAATTTTATAAACAAATAGAGTGTTCTATCTATCAAAAATTAACTAACTATGAATTAAACTTAGGTAGTAAAACTTATAATATGGATACTCCAACCACTTTAACTAACATAATTAATGAAATATCTTTTAACTTAGAAAAGTTAGAAAATAATAATAAATCTTTTTCTAGTGATTCTTTCTATCTTTTAATCACTGTAACAGATACTAACGATAGAGAAATAATCTTTAAAGTACCATTATTCCTATCTAAAGTTCATAACTAAATATTACCCTTACAATCTAAAGCAATCTCTTTATTAGATAATATTATCTTTAAAATATCTCTCATTCTATCATAATCATCAAAGTTAAAACTATTAAACGAAGTATCATAATAATATGTATTACTATAAATATGCACCTTATTTCTAAGCCTTCTCAAACTATGTATTACTAAACACTCTTTACTAGATAAACTAAGTAAATTATTATCTAATACTAACCTAATCAAAGTATCAAAATGGATACTTTTTTTCTTTACAATTTTCTTATTTTTACAAACCATATAAAATATCGCTTCAATAATGCCCGAGGCCACTATTATATAATTTTTTATAATTTGTTTTCTAATAACCATAGTAAGATTATGTGTCGCAAGCTCATGACTTAAAAACTCTAGGTATTGTAGTGAGTAACAAACATCACTTACTACAGAGTATTCATCACTAAAAATAAAGTTTTTTCTTAATTTCTCAATAGGAGTAGGAAACCATGTATCATTCATATAAAGCCTTTCATGTATTTAATATATTAACAAATAGTTAACTTTATGGCAAGTAAAAATATTTTAATATAAGAAAACCACCTAACTCTAACGCAGATTTAGGTGGAACTAACTAAAATTGGCAACACTCAACATGTGACTATTGAATGTTCCTTTTTTATTTTATGTCAAACTTCCTTGACATATTCATAATAACATGTTTTTTAATATTTGCCAAAAGTCTATTTTATAATAATCTATTTAGAACATATAACTTTAATAAAGAGCAAAATAAAAAACAACTTGGTAGTTGTTTAATGATTCACCTGGTGCCAAAGGAAGGAATCAAACCCTCAACCTACTGATTACGATTCAGTTGCTCTATCAATTGCGCTACTTCGGCATGGTGTCCCCTTAGGGATTCGAACCCTAGACCCACTGATTAAGAGTCAGTTGCTCTACCAACTGAGCTAAGGAGACATTAACTGGTTACATCGTTAATTCTAGCATAAATAAAGCTGCTTTTCAATACTTTTTTCAAAAAAAATAGAAGCAGTTGCCCGAAGGCCTGCTTCAAAAAGAATAAAAAGGGGTTGGCTAGTGTGATACTAGCACCAATTCGCCGTTAAGCAAATTGGTAATTTATATACTAATCGAATTTCTTGCTTTTGTCAACACTTTTTTGTATAATTTTAATAGTGATTATTATGAACTTAGAAAGCCTTAAAGGAGTAGGGGATGAAACCCTAAAATTACTAACCAAATTAAACATTTCTACTATCCAAGAACTCCTTGAATACTATCCTTATCGCTATGAATTTATTCGTGTTGTAAGACTTCAAGATTGTGTGGAAAATCAAGGTATGGTTAATGCCCAAGTCATTGAAAACCCCAAAGTAATGTTTTTCAAGAAAAACTTAAATCGTCTAACTTTTAGATGTATGTGCGACGGTAAAATCATAAACGTTACTATTTTTAACCGTAGTTTTTTAAAAAACAAATTAATACCTGCTAAACTAATAACTTTAGTAGGAAAATATAACCCTAAAACTAACACCTTCACCGCTAGTGATATTAAAATTAACATGGTAACTACAAACTATATCGAACCCATATATCACCTTGTATCAGGTATAACCAATAAACAAATAAATACCATAATAACGAATGCCCTTACTAGTCCTTTTGACTTAGATGATTATATTCCTAACTATTTAAATGAAAAATACCAACTAATGCCCAAAGAAGAAGCCGTAAGACAAATTCATATCCCAACCAATGCTACTCTAATTAAAAAAGCCAAACTAAAATTAATCTACGAAGAATTCTTTATCTTTATGTTTAAAATGAATTACTTAAAAAAAGAACGTGAACTTCATAATCAAGGTATTAAAAGAGAGTTAACTAAAGAAGATTTAGAAAACATAATTAATAGCCTGCCATTTACCTTAACAAAAGATCAGTTATCTACTATAAATGATATTTACAATGATTTTATCTTACCCAAAAGAATGAACCGCTTAGTTCTAGGAGACGTTGGTAGTGGTAAAACTATTGTAAGTATTGTAGCCATGGCTTTAAATAAACTTTCTAGCTATCAATCGGCCTTAATGGCCCCAACCGAAGTACTAGCGCTACAACATTATGATACAATAAAAAAAATCTTACCCCAAGTTAATGTAGGATGTCTAGTAGGAAGTATGACTAAATCAGCTAAGAAAAAAACTATTCAAGGTTTAATTGATGGTACTATTGATATCCTAGTTGGTACCCATGCCATTCTAAGTGAGAACGTTACCTTTAAAAATCTAGGCCTTGTTATTACTGACGAACAACATCGTTTTGGTGTCAATCAACGTAATATCATCCAAAATAAAGGTACCATGGTTGACGTTATCTACATGAGTGCTACCCCAATTCCTAGAACTTACGCTCTAGCACTATATGGTGATATGGATTTATCCATGATAAAAACTAAACCAAGTGGTCGTAAAGAAATTATTACCAAAGTAGTATCCGAAAAAAATATTAAAGAGGTTCTAGAAAGTGCTTGGCAAGAATTAAAAAATGGCCATCAAATTTACTGCATAGCGCCTCTAATTCAAAACGAAGACGAAGAATCTAATTTAAATGATGTCTATAAGTTAGAAGAAAACTTTAATAAAGCATTTAACCACAAAGTACCCATTGGCATTCTCCATGGCAAAATGAAAAAAAATGAAAAAAATGAAGTTATGGCATCTTATGCCAGTGGTAAATATCGTATTCTAATTAGTACAACAGTCATTGAAGTAGGAGTTGATGTTAAAAACTCTACTATGATAATTATTTATAATGCTGAACGTTTTGGACTTGCTACCTTACATCAACTCCGAGGCCGAGTAGGCCGCAATGACATTCAAAGTTATTGTTATTTAATTGCTAATGCTGATATTCCTCGTCTTCAAGTACTAGAGTCTTCTAACGATGGCTTCTATATAAGTGAAAAAGACTTTGAACTACGTGGAGAAGGTGATTTATTTGGTATTAAACAATCAGGAGATATGAAATTTAAACTAGGTGATATTAATCACGATAAAAAAATTCTTCTTCAATGTAAGAATGATTCTTATGAGTACTTAAAAAACTTTGATAATAATCCCCTATATTTACGTATAATTGATGATATAAAGTTTCATAATTAATAAACATCTTGTTAATCAAGATGTTTTTAAACAAAAAAGGAGCCTTTTGGCTCCACAGGGGGTTTTGGTTTTTTGATTGTATAAATTCACTATGTAAAATCGTAAAATATACAACCGGCATGACTTATATTATCATGCTATATTCAGTTTATAATGAATTTGTAAATTTGTCAATTGCCTTTTTTACAATTTTAAAAAAATTTACAGTGCTAAATTTTCTGTTTCTTTCTATATGCCTAAAATAAAGCCAAAATCCCACATGTCAATGCTTTGTAAATACATCAATTAGTTCAAAAACTTAACAAATCATTTACACCCCACAATTAAATCTAGCTATCTACTATTTTAAGTTGTATAATATAAGCACTAGGAGACCTAATATGAAAAATAACTTAAGAAATTGGCTTTCAATTTTAATACTTATTGTTTTAAGTGCATATCTAAAAACGTATACAATTAATCATAACTTAGTACTATCTAATCTTTCTAAAACTATTATTTTAGTAATAATGATTTTCTTTATTATTTATAACACCATAAAATATACCTTGTATTATAAACACAAAATTAATATCATAAGCATCTTAAAAATCATATTATTACTAACTATTATTCTTATTCTTAATGTATGTTCTAAAGAAACCATTGAAGACAACTATCTTAAAATAACTGATAATCTAAAAAATACTGAAAAATTTTATGAAACAAACCATTTTGTTCGCAATTACTATCCAACTTATATCAAATATTATAATAATACAATTTCCTTAGATAACTATATTTATACAACCTATTATGATATCGTAGGTAACCCAACTAAGACCATTAATGAAAAAACTCACGAGCGTATTTCTACTATCAATAAACGCCAAGTAAAAATGAATTTACCAGAAATTATCTATACTACAAATATTGATAACACAATCTATCGCATCGTTAGAACAGATTATATTCTAGGTCAAAAACAAATAATTAAAGTTCAAAAATTAATTAATAAAACTTTTAAAGATATTACTAACCAAGTTACCATAAATAACTCAGCATCATTTAAATTCCTCACAAAAGATTTAGGTTACATCAATAATAACTCTAATATCAAACCTTTAAAAGTAATTACAAGTACTTCCAAAGATATAATTGATGCCCAAATTAACTTAGATAAATATCTTCTAGAATCATTAAATATCTTAGATTTTCCTACTAAGAAAGACAATATATATGTCATGAATGTCTCCGTTTATGAAAATAGTAAAATAAAAGAAATAACCTTAGAAAGTGAGAACGGTATAACATGGAACCAACAACAATAAAAAAAGTAGAACTACTAGCACCCGCTGGTGATATAAATTCCCTACGTGCCGCTATTGAAGCTGGCTGCGATGCTGTATATTTAGGCGGCAAACAATTCGGAGCTCGTGCATACTCCAATAATTTTACGAAAGAAGATCTAGTTGAAGCTATAAAACTATGTCATTTATATGGCGTTAAAGTCTATGTAACTTGTAACACTATAATATATGAAAACGAAGTACCAGACTTTTTAGACTACGTTAGATTCCTCCATCAAAATAACGTCGATGCTATTCTTATCCAAGACTTAGGAATGCTAGACTTAGTTCATAAAAAATTTCCTAACTTAGAAATCCACTCCTCAACCCAAATGCATATCCATAATTTAGACGATGTTAAACTAATGGAAAGACTTGGTATTAAAAGAGTAGTTCTAGCCCGTGAAACTTCTATTACAGCCATTAAAAATATTAAAACACATTCTAACATTGATTTAGAAATCTTTGTTCATGGATCTTTATGTATCTCATATTCTGGTGAATGTTTAATGTCCAGTCTAATTGGAGGCCGCAGTGGCAACAGAGGAATGTGTGCTGGAACTTGTCGCTTGCCATACAATGTCCTATCTAATCATAAAATAATTAATAAAAATGAACCATATCCTTTATCTACTAAAGACCTAAACTCCCTAGAAAACTTAGAAGAATTACTTAATACTGGCATAACTTCTCTTAAAATAGAAGGCCGTATGAAATCAAGTGACTATGTCTACTGTGTTGTCAAACTATATCGCCAAGCCATAGATAGCTACTACAAATATGGTAAAGTAATTATTAATGAATCTATCCTTCATGACTTAAAAATAATCTTTAATCGTGGTTATACCAAAGGTTTTCTCTTTAATACTGATATCCATGATTTTATCAATGGCAAAAGACCTAACCATGAAGGGGTTGAAGTAGGTACTATTATAGCTTGTAAAAAGAAAATTGCTACTATAAAATTAAGTGATACAATAAATATTGGTGATGGCATAAGAATACTAGGTGAACATGAACAAGGTTTAATAGTCAATGACTTTTATATAGATAACAAACTAAGAAAAAAAGCTAGTAGTGGTGATATCATAACAATCAAAGTCCATGAAGCCGTAAAACCAAATAGTAAAGTTTTATTAACTAATTCAAGAATTATTCATGAAAATATTGAAGAAACATTAAAATTAAACCCCAGAAAAGTACCAATTTCTTTAAAACTAACAGCTAAGTTAGATAGACCATTAACATTAGAAGTAAGTGATTCTAAAAATATAATTATTCTAAAGGATAATATCGTTGAAGAAGCCAGTAACCTACCAACAACTAAAGAAACATTAACAGAAAAACTATCCAAAGTAGGTAATACTATATATAAACTAGAAAATATAACCTTAGAATGTGATAATAATATCTTTATTCCTTTAAAAAATCTAAACGAACTACGTCGTAACGCCCTAGAACAACTAAATGAAAAACGTTTATATCAAATACCATTTAAAGAAGAAGAATATAGTATTGAAGTACCAGATTTTAAACAAACTAAATTAAAAACTTGCTTAGTAAATTCTAAAGAACAATATAACCAAGTTAAAAATGAATCTTATGATATCATATATAGTACATTAGATATCCCTAATACGATAAAAAAATATCCCAAAGTTATGAACGACTATCCTGATAATCTAAAACAAGCCCTAGTAGGTGAAGTAGGGGTATTCAATAAATATCATCAAAATATTGATACTGACTATTCTCTAAATGTTGTCAATTCTTATACTGTGGCATTTCTTCATAACTTGGGCGCTAAGAAAATAACCCTTTCTTATGAACTTAATGAAACTCAAATTATAGAACTTATCTCTAACTATCACCAAAGATATCATAAACATCCTAACTTAGAAGTAATAGTCTATGGCTATCCTGAAATAATGATATCTAAGTTTAGTCTAAATAAATACTATAATAATAATGACTTAAAATTAGAAGATAGATATCATAACTTGTATAAAATAGAAACTACTAATGATTTAATGACAATCTATCATTGTAAACTATTAGATAATAGAAATATTGATTACTATAAACTAGGTATTAATTCAATACGCATAAATCTATAAAATAATATAACCAAATGATTATATATATTTTAGCTATAAACCAAATATTAAAAGTTTCTTTAAAAACAACAAATGTGTTGTATGACTTAAAATGTCATAAAAAATGTTTGATTTTTGTGTTGAAATATATCTTAACAATGTAGTATAATTAAAATAACATAGGCGTATAGCCAAATAGTTATGAAGTAGGATGGTATTATATGAATAAAAAATTAAAAATAGCCTTAGCATCTGTTGGAGTTTTATTAACCATTTGTATTTGTATAGGAATAAGTTATGCATATTGGTTGACAGCAAAAACACAAACTGATGCCAACGTTGCTAAGGCTAACTGCTTTGATACTGTGTTTATCGAAAACAGTAGTGCAATTAACCTGGAAAAACAATTTCCTATAACGGATGAACAGGGAGAAGCACTAAAACCCTATTCATTCACAATTAAGAATACTTGTACATATTCTGCTAATTATCAAATTAATTTAGAGACATTAGCAAGTACCTTAAAATTAAAAAATCTTCGTGTTAAAATAGGCACTAAAGCTTCTAACCTTTTATCAAATTATCCAGATGCTAGTGCATCTAAAGTTATAAGTACTGCTACTGATGCTAGAAGATTAACAGTGGGTACTCTTGATACAGGAGATTCAATGACCTACGAATTAAGAGTATGGTTAGATAAAGATACAACATTAGATGATATCAATAATACAGTTGGTGCAGATAATAGTTGGCAAGGAAAGATAACTGTTACAACAACCCTTGCTACAGATATAACCAACTTTGATGATGGTGTTATAGCGTCATACCCTAAATTATATCAAGGTTTAATTCCCGTTCGTTATGATGACTCGGGAAATGCCGTAGTAGCATCTTCTACTGAAGAATGGTTCAATTATGGTAAACATAAATGGGCTAATGCTGTTTTAGTAGATTGCAGTGACAATACAATAAAAAATAAATACTTTAATAGTGATATGCAACTACGTGAAGACGCTGTAGGCAAGACTATTTCTATGGATGAAATATTACAGATGTATGTTTGGATACCAAGATACAGATATAAATTATTTAATGCCGCAAATGGTACAGTAAATGAACAAGCTGTTCAAATAGAATTTGAAAAAGCTAGTGCTGATAAATCAACTGGTACTAAAAATGGCGAATGGCTAACTCATCCCGCATTTACATTTGGCAATACGGAATTACCTGGTTTCTGGGCTGCTAAGTTTGAAGCCTCAGGCTCAACTGATAATTATCAAATTAAACCAAATCAAAAGTCCACAGCAGTTGATGGTCAACCTCAATGGGGTCCTTCAATTACTGGGTGTGCCGGAGCATCTACAAGTGCTGGTGTATCAAGTTCTCAAACTGCTTGTGCCTCAGGTTATGATTGGACAGCTAAAGGTGTAAATGCTTCAACTACCGGTAACCAATATGGAATATATGATATGTCCGGTGGTGCTTGGGATTAGTGCCGCAAAAAGTATCACTTTGAATTCTACTAAATACGGGCTAAATAGTGGCGCAGTTGATTCTCATATGATGAAAAATACGGAGTGGGGTGCTATTGCCTTCCTAACAAACTCAATTTATGGACGTTATAATGATTCCTCAACTTGTATTGCATCTGGCTGTGAAGTATGGATAAATAATATAAATACTGGTTATGGTAATGGTACTGAGGTTGATGGTCAACCACAGTGGGGTCCATCAATAACAGGCTGTGCAGGATCATCAACCAGTGCTGGTGTTTCAAATTCTCAAACGGCATGTGCTTCTGGATATGACTGGAAAACTAAGGGTGTTAATGCCTCAACTACAGGAAATCAATATGGAATATATGATATGTCCGGTGGTGCTTGGGAATATGTAATGGGTGTACAAAAAGATTCTAATGGCAATGTCCAAGTTGGCTCGTCTGGCTTTAGTACTTCAAGTCTTCCTGATAGTAAGTACTATGACTTATATGATTACCAAGCAGAAGATGGAGTAGGTTATACTAGATATCATCTAGGAGATGCTACTAGAGAAGTTTTAAAGAATACTTCTAGTCAAGGAGGAAATGCTTGGTGGAGTGATTATTCTTATAACATATTCAGCTCTGAGCCTTGGGTTATTCGTGGTGGCAATTACAACGACGGCTCCCGTGCAGGCGTGTTTGCCTTCAACCATTATAACGCAGGAGGTTGGACGATTTATTCGTTCCGCTCCGTGCTTTCTGCCGGGTAGTTGCGAAGCAACACACAATTTATAAGTTCAATAATATAACAAAACATATAAAAATATAATGAAAGTTAGCTATTAGTTCACACTAATAGCTTTTTGACATCCAAATAAAAAAATGCTAGACCTTAGATAGTAATAATAAGGAAGGAAGTAGAAAGATGAAGTTGAGTTTAAAAAACAAATTGTGGTGGGCTCAAAATAAAGATAGAATAACAAGAATAGGTATAATATCTATAACAGCACTTATCTTAGTAGTGTCTGCAATGTATTTTACATATTCAAAATTTACTGCTAAAAATGAAGCAACAGCATATGAAACAACAGTAGAAAAATTCACCAAAAAGGCTCTGTCCCACAACTTTTGGGACAGAACCTTAATAGCAAAGAATTAAGGAACATGATTTTAGCATTTATCAAAGATTCATCTAATGGAAGAACAAGACAGGAAATTAATAATTATATTTATCCAAAAATGGATGGCGACATGATATTCAAAAATAATAAAACAAGAACATCATTAACATATTTAAGAAAAAAAGGATTAATTAAAAATAAAAATACATATAAAAAACCAGTTTGGTTTGTTAAATAAAATTATGCACAGTTCTGCAGAAAAATGCAAACCTCTGCGTAATTCTGCAGAAGAAAATGAAATTCCTTTCCAAAAAGTATGAAAATAAGAAAGTGAAACCAAGCATAATCTAAAAAATGCCCCGAATATACGGCAAATTTTCACTTTTGATTTAATATTTAAAGCAAGCTTATTAGGTCATTACAAATCTCTGCAGAAAAATGCAAACCTCTTCACAATTCTGCAGACAAAAGTAAACTAGCGATAGATAAAGTAATTGAATAAATAAAAAACAGCCAAAATAGTACTTGCCTTATAATTGCTGAAATTAAAAAATAACAATGAAGTAATTCATTTATGTTAAAATGAAATAGTCATGAAAATGGCTGGGACTAGAACTGTAATATTTATTCCCGCAGTGACGAAAAGCTCTAACCCTTGGATGGTACGTGGTGGCGCTAATTGGGACGTCTCGCAAGCAGGGGTGTTCTACTTTTGGCGCTACACTGGTAGTGGAAACATTGAAAGATCGTTCCGCTCCGTGCTTTCTCGGCTAAACTATGGATTAAAGATAGTAAAAAAATATTTTTTTTTAAACACAAATAGAGGTTATTGACTAAATATTTATATCTTAATTCATTGAAGTTCAGTTCCAATCTACAACAGTAGGTTAAAATTAATAAGAAGATTCTTAACTAGTAAATCAGTGAATTTTAAGCATCTTCCAAGTATTTGGAGTATCCAAAAGATACTCTCTTACTCGTAAAAATAAATATACAAAAAGCCTTAAATATGCTATAGTATACGTTAAAAGAAAGCGGGATAGTTATGCTAATAAAAGAGGTTAGAAAAGAAAAAGTGGATTATATAAAAGCATGGGATATGAAAAAATTAACCAAAGAAGAAAGTAAAATACTTGAATCTTTTAATAAAGCAATAGTTTATGAACTAAAAGACACTAATTTTTTCTTTGGTAATTATAAAGATAACGCTATTTGCTTAACTAAAAATAATAATTATTACGAAGTATGTCTTGGCTTTGATAAATATCGTCATTACGTTTTAGTATATAATAATCTCATGGAAGCTTGCCTTAAAGCCTTAGAACTATCCTTAATAAGCAGAGTAGAAGACGACGAGATTAAATCAACGGCTAAACGTGCCTTAACTAGAAAGCCAAACCATGAAAACTAACATTTTAATGGAAGAACATGCTCCCACAATTTCCCAAGACGATCAAATAAAGTACCTAAAACTAGCCCAACAAAATAACAAAGAAGCTCAAGAAATATTAATTAAAAGCAATATCAAACTAATAATGCACAGCTTAAATAAGAAAAATCTCCCTAAGAACTATGAGTACGAAGACCTAGTATCTGTCGGTGCCATTGGCTTATACAAAGCAATCATGAACTTCGATATTACCAGCAACATTAAATTCAGTACCTTTGCCATAAAATGCATCGATAATAGCATCTATGATTATTTTAAGAAAAGTATCAAAAGCGTAACTCCTAGTATTTTCTTAGATGCTTCCGTAGACGATTCTTCCTATAACACGCTAAAAGACATAATGCCTGCTGATACTAACATAATATTTGATTATGAACTTAAAGAAGAATATGAAATTATTGATAAACTTGTACCTAGATTAAAGAAAAACGAACAATACGTAATAAATCATTTTTATGGTTTTAATGGTTGTAAAATGCTAACGCAAAAAGAAATTGCCCAAAAATTAAAAGTTTCACCACAAAGAATAACCTGTATCTTAGCAACCGCCCTAAGAAAACTTCGTAATTATCTCTACCAAGAATATGGACTTGAACCAAGCTGCTCAGAACCAACAACTAGAAAACGTACTAAAAAACAAAATTGTCAGTAACCCAAAAGTTTGATATACTATAAAAGAAAGAAGGACTTATAATATGCAATATATAAAAATTAAAAACGCTAGTAACATCATTACTAAATCACCATACTTAGTAACTAACCCTGAAGAAAACAAAAATAAATGGTCTAAAGTATTTAACAACAATAAACCTATCTGTATCGAAATTGGCATGGGTAGGGGAGACTTCATAATCGGTATGGCTAAAAAATACCCTAACATTAACTTTATCGGTATCGAAATAAACGAATCTCAAATGGTTAACGCCGTTAAATTACTTGAAGGTCAAAAACTTCCTAACTTAAAACTAATCTGCATGGATGCCACTAACTTAGCTGATGTCTTTGGTAAAGAAATAGATACTATCTATCTAACATTCCCTGAACCATGGCCTAAGAAGAAAGACATCCGTCGTCGTCTAACGCATGAAGTTTATCTAAGAATCTATGACCGAATATTCAAGAAAAATAAACACATTATCTTAAAAACGGACAATAAAGGATACTTTGCTCATTCCTTAGAATACCTATCTCAATACTGGTATTCCTTCGAACGCGTAAGCCTTGATTTACATCATGATGAAGATCCAATTGAAAACGTTTTAACTAACTATGAAAAACAATATATCAAAGAAAATCGACCTATTTATTATGTTGATGCAAGATTTGATAATTAAGCCATACTTCGACAAAGAATGACACCCCAGTAGTGTTATTCTTTTTTTGGAGATGAATTTATATGAAAAAAACGTTATTTTTTATTTTAAGCTTACTATGCAACATTAACCTTGTAAGTGCTAAAGAAAAGGGTAAACTTGATATCTACTATATAGATACTTTTGGTGATTTTCTAAGTGAAAAAGTTACTATCGAAGATGAAATAGGAGCCTCTTTTAACATAAGCCCTATAGAAATAGAAGGGTACTCTCTAGTCCGCGTTGACGGCACTGAATCGGGTACTTTCCAAGAAAATCCGCAAGAACTATACTACATGTATGATTTAAATGAATATCTTCAAGCAGACAATGTCCTAACCGGTATTGAAAAATTTCCTGACCTTAATCTTTACACCTTAGGTTTCCTAGTACTCATATTAATTATTCTAAGGACTATCTTATGAAAAAGAAAATAACTATCTTACTAATTCTTCTTGATATAATTCTTATTTTAATTAATGTTGTTAGTATAGGTATAAGCTACCAAGACAATAAAAAATATCTTTCTAGTATCGAAGTGGTTTATGATAATAACTTAAATAGTGCTAATTATAAACCTAATGATATCGTTGGAACCATATCTCTTTCTAAAAGTTATTACTTAGTTCAAGGTCATGATAACATCTTCTATCAAAACCATGGCCCTAATAAAGAAGAAAACAATTATGGTTCCATTTTTGTTGACTATCGCTGTAACTTGTTAGAAGATGGTGCTTGTTATATCTATTCCCATAGTTCTAACTCCTATGACTTACCCTTTAACGAACTCTTAAAGTACCAAGATATTAATTACTTTAATAACCATAAATACATCAAGATATCATATTTTAATCATGAACTTTTATACGAAGTAGTGGCTATAACTTCAAACTATGAAGACTACCAAGGACCATATTTATACCTTCAAACTTGTAAACTAGATAAAACTGGACTGATTATTTTAGTCCTAAAAAGACTTAAGTAATTGTACTTCTAATATTTTTTTGCTATACTATTAGTGTTAGGTAGGTAATATTATGATAACAGATTTAAATCCCAATAGAGGTAAAAATCCCAATGAAACATATGGTAAAAGAGCTTATGATGTTCATACAGCAGCCTTTTTAGCTGAAAATAGTGTTAGAAGTGAGGGTGCCAAAACCACTCGCAATGTCAAAGCTCAAAGAAAGCCCAAAAAAACAAGTGACTTTGCTCGCCTAGTTTTAGCAGGCCTTGGCGCCATAGCAATTCTAGGTGTATTCAAAAAAGATGCCATTGTAAGAAAAATTGAACTAAATAAAGCAAACCGCTATATGCATGAAGAAATGATTGACGTCTTAGAAGAAAATGCCTGTGGCTTAATCGCTACCCCTAAATCAATCGGCATCACATCAACTGAAAAAGAAATCTTAGACGGCGTTGCTCAAAGTTTAGAAGATAGAGGTTTCACCGAAGACGAAATGTATTATGCGATATACGCAACCTGTGGAGAAGAAGATTTAGCAAAAATGGTTTGCAATGGTGGTTATGATGGCATTAGAGGATACATGGAAGATAAACATTTTATTCAAGATTATCACGCATCTTACAACATGTTTGAAAATAACGTTGAAGTAGGCTATGTTGAAAACGTCAATAAATTAAAAAATGAAAAGTTAGAAAATCAAAATACTCTAAGTACGGAAGAAAGTGGCAGGGCATTATAATGATTAACGTTGAATTTTACCCTATAGATCATAAAATATATCTAGTTTTACAACGCCGAAATTACAATAATGTAAGCTATGTCTTTCTAGGTAATGAAATGGATAACACTGACTTCATGATTAGAAAAGAAATTAATGGTAATCTAGAACCATTAGAAACCATGGATGAATTATATGAAATAGCACCTTTATTTATAAATTAGGGTGCTTTTTTCCTGTACTTTTGCTATAATCTTAATTAGAGAGGAGTTTATATTTTATATGAAATTTACAAATTTAGAAGTTAGAAATGTTAAAACAAAACATCGCAATAACGTTCTAATTAGTATCTTTATACTTATTCTAGGACTAGCTATATTACTTTGGGGGATTATTAAAGAAGAAAGAGCCTATGAACAAGCTCTAGATATGAATACTATAATTGAAAATAGTAATGACAAAGAAGGCAAAATTACTTATATTAATGTTCAAAGTAAGCCATATTTATTCGCTGTAAGCTCTGATACAACGGATGCTTATTATATTGTAAGTGATGATAAATACATGTATATTGCTTACTTAAGTAAGGATACTTTCAATAAGTTAAATGTTGATAGTATTGAATCTGCCCCAATAAGATTAGAAGGAATTACCAAAAATATTACTAGTGATATCAAATCACTTGCTCTAGATACTATAAACGAATATCGTACTGATGATAATAAAATTGCTACTAACGACTTTGCTTCTTACTTTGGCACTATCTATTTAGACGCTGTTAATAATGATACTATGCCTTTACTTCAAATAATTATAGGACTTTCCTTTACTCTAGTAGGACTTATTATGACCATTATATGCCTAATTAAAAGTATTAGATTTAATCTTGCTCTAAAAAGACTATCTAGTGACGAAATATCTCTATTAGATAATGAAATGAACTCTAAAGAATCATTTTTCTATGAACGTGCTAATCTTTATTTAACACCTAATTATTGTATTAACTTAGATGGTACTTTTAAAGCCATAAAATATAGTGATATTATTTGGATGTATTCTATTACTCAAAGAGTTAATTTTATTAAAATATCTAACAGTATTATGATAGCAACCCTAACTAAGAAATATAATATTGCATCCCTAGATACTATAACTCGTGCTAGTAAAGAAGTATACGAAGAAATATATAAAACAATTCTAAGTAAAAATGCCAATATGTTAGTAGGATACTCCAAGTCATCAATCAAAAAATATAAAGAAATAACTAAGGAAAATGCCTAAATACCTGTAAAGAGTTGTAAAACTATAGTCAAAATAGACATGACATTTTACATAAAAGCTAAGAAATTATGAAAATTCTTAGTTTTTTCTTGATTTTAAAAGCAAAGATATGCTAACCTTTAATATGTAAGGACAATAAGCCTTATACCCAAATTATTTTATTAAATAGAGAGAGGATGTATTAATTATGGGAAAAACTGAATTAGTTGAATTAATTGCTGCTAAAGCTGGATTAACAAAAGCTGACGCTGCTAGAGCATTAGATGCTTGCTTAGAAGGAATTGTTGAAGGACTTAAAAAAGAAGGAAAAGTTTCATTAGTAGGATTTGGAACATTCTCAGCTAAAGAAAGAGCTGCTAGAGAAGGTATCAACCCATTAACTAAAGAACCATTAAAAATTCCTGCTAAAACTGTTGCTTCATTCAAAGCTGGAAGCAAACTAAAAGACGCTTTAAACTAATAAAAGTGTAAACTAAGATGCCAAGTTGCATCTTTTTTTGCACTTTTTTTAAAAAAGTTGTTAGAAAAAAAAGAAAATCAAGGATCTACCGGTAATATATATAATTGAGAGGAGGTAAAAAATCCACCGTTGCTTCATCTTAAAAGAATAATCATGGGTTAGTAAAAATAAAACGAACGAACGTATCAAAAAATCTTGACACCCAAAAATTTGTTTGGTACAATCTAGTAGTAAGTAGGAGGTTATCATGAAAATTACAAAAGAAGAAAAGGATAAAGATAAGGCGTTGGAACAAGTACTAGCCGATATTGAAAAACAATTCGGTAAAGGTGCTATTATGAAACTAGGTGGTGAAGAACACCTAAATATTGAAGTTACTCCTAGTGGCTCATTATCATTAGATATAGCTTTAGGAGTAGGTGGATACCCTAAAGGAAGAATAATTGAAATCTATGGCCCTGAATCAAGTGGTAAAACAACCTTTGCCCTTCAAGCAATTGCTGAAGTACAAAAACGTGGTGGACGTGCAGCTTTTATTGATGCTGAACATGCTCTAGACCCAGTATATGCAAAAAACCTAGGCGTTAACATTAATGAATTACTATTAAGTCAACCAGATACGGGGGAACAAGCCCTAGAAATCTGTGAAGCTTTAGTCCGTAGTGAAGCTGTTAATATCGTTGTTATTGACTCCGTAGCGGCTCTTGTACCTCAAGCAGAAATCGAAGGCGAAATGGGAGATTCACATGTAGGGTTACAAGCTAGACTTATGTCCCAGGCTTTAAGAAAACTATCAGGAACTATCAATAAAACCAAAACTACCGCAATATTTATTAACCAATTAAGAGAAAAAGTAGGCGTCATGTTTGGAAATCCTGAAACAACCCCTGGTGGTAGGGCTTTAAAATTCTATTCGAGCATTCGCCTAGATATTAGAAGAGCTGAACAAATTAAAGACGGCGATAAAATTGTTGGTAATCGCACTAACATCAAAGTTGTTAAAAACAAAGTGGCACCACCATTTAAAACCGCATCAGTTGATATTATGTATGGTAGTGGAATCTCACATGAAGGCGAATTAGTTGACTTAGCAAGCGATATCGATATTATCGAAAAAAGTGGCGCATGGTACTCATATAATGGAGAAAAAATTGGCCAAGGTAAAGAAAATGCTAAAGCTTACCTAAGAAACAACCCAGAGTTTGCTAAACAAATTGAAGAACAAATAAGAGAACATTATAATTTCAATGATGTCAAGGATAAGAAAAAAGAAAAAGAAACTAAAGAAAAATAGTTTCTTTTTCCTTAATTTATGCTAAAATAATCTAGTGTTAAGAAATGGGGGAGATAAGTGTGTTAGTAGTTAAAAATAAAAAGAAAAAACACCACTATATTTTAGCCCTCGTTTTATTTTTCATTATTATTCTAATTTCTTTTGGTATTTTTGCTTGGGCTTATATAGTCTACAATGCCCCAAACTTTAATAAAGAAAACTTATATAATAAAGAATCAACCATCATTCTTTCAAAAAATAACAATACCATTGCTCGTCTTGGTAATGAAAATAGAGAATTAGTTACTTATAAAGACTTACCTCAAACTTTAATTGATGCCATAGTAGCCACCGAAGATGCGAGATTTTTTCAACATAATGGCTTTGATGCCATGCGCTTTTTAAAAGCCTCTATTGGTCAATTAAAGGGCGATACCACCGCTGGTGGTGCCTCAACCATAACCATGCAAATATCAAAAAATGCCTATACTTCTAACGAATCTAATGGTATTGAAGGCATCATTCGTAAATTTACAGACATCTACATATCTATGTTTAAGTTAGAAAGAACTTACTCTAAAGAAGAACTCTTAGAATTCTATGTTAATTTTCCATATCTTGGTTCTAACTGTTATGGAGTTGAAACGGCCTCCCTAAATTACTTTGGTAAACACGTTAACGACTTAACCTTATCTGAATCAGCCCTAATTGCTGGTTTATTTAACGCTCCATCAGACTATGATCCTAGACAAAACCCAGAAAATGCTACCAAACGTCGAAATGAAGTATTAAAATTAATGTATAAACATGGTTATATTACCGAAACTCAATTTAATGATGAACTAGATATTTCCCTGGATTCTTTATTAATTAAAAAGCCTGATACCAATACTAAGTATCAAGGTTTTATCGATACCGTTGTCGAAGAGGTAATTAAAGATACAGGGCTTAATCCTTATACTGTACCTATGGTTATAAAAACCACTTTAGATGAAAATGTTCAAGACGCTATCGATAATGTTATGAATAATAAGAAGAACTTTAAAGATGATATTATTCAGGCTGGTCTTGCCATTACAAGTACAGATGATGGTAGTATCCTAGGTATTGGAGCTGGACGTAAACGTACAGGTGCTAGACAATATAACTATGCTACCATGGCCCACCGTCAACCCGGTTCAGCCATAAAACCCTTTATGGATTATGGCCCATACTTTGAATACACCGATGCCACTCCAAACACCCTCATTCTAGATGCTCCATACACTTATACTAATGGTACCAATATCTTTAATGCTGCTCGTGATTACAAAGGCTTTATAACCGCTAAACAAGCCCTAGCTGAATCCCGTAACATCCCCGCTTTAAAAGTGTTTCAAAGTGTTGATAGACAAAAAATTGCTAATTATGTCCATTCCTTTGGTATCGACTATGGCCAAAACCTTTATGAATCCGCATCTATTGGGGCCTTTGATGGTGTAACGGCCTTAGAAATGTCAGCAGCCTATGGTGCCTATGCAAGGGGAGGCTATTATATCGAACCATATTCCTATACCCAAATTACTTACCGTGATAATGGTGAGATATACGTTAAAACAACTAAAAAAACTAAAGTTTGTAGTAAAAAAACTGCTAAATACATTAATGATATCTTAGTCAGTGCGGCTAGTGAATACCACAATCTAGGTACCTTAGAAATTGGTTCTACCCAAGCGGCTGCTAAAACCGGAACCACAACAATTGATAGCAAAATAATCAAAGCCCTTGACTTAAACGAATCAGCTATTATGGACTCTTGGGCTTGCATCTATACTAGAGAATACAGCATTGGCCTTTGGTATGGATATGATACCATAAGCCAAAGTAACTACATGGTACCTCTAGACGGAACCCTAGGACGCCGTCGTATCATAAAAAAACTCGTTAAACAACTATTTACGACTAACTCTAACCTCATAACTAGCGATGAATCCTTCACTTTAGACGACTAAACAAGTTACAAGCTAACTTGTTTTTAAATACCTCCAAAAAATTTTCCATTGCTAAATTAAGAAAAGTTCTTTATAATAAAATTATAGATGCAAATCTATAAGAAAAGGAGATAATTATGGTATATGGTACAGAACCCATAAATTTTCCCATTATTATTGCACTTATCTTTGGAACTTTTTTAGGAATACTTATAGTAATGATTATAAATATACTTAAGAAAAAAAGACTAGAAGAAAAAGCTAGTAAATTAATTAATGACGCTATTCGCGAAGCTGAAAAAAGAAAACGCGATAGCATGATGGAGCTTAAAGAAGAATCTTATCGTCTTAAACAAGAAACCGATAAAGAAGTTAAAGAACGTAAACAAGAACTAAAAGAACAAGAAGAAAGATTACTTCAAAGAGAATCCAGTCTTGATAAAAGAGAAGAACTCCTTCAAGCAAGATCCAATAACCTTGATAAAAAAGATGATGATTTATTAGCTAAACAAAAAGAGTTACAAGAAAAAGACATGAAAATGGAGGAAATATTAAAAAGCGAATTAGAACGCTTAGAAGAAATAAGTAAATTCAGTAAAGAAAAAGCTCATGACGAAATCATGAAACGTGTTAGTAACGACATGGCTTTAGAAATTGCTGATTATATTAAAACAGAGGAAGCAGAAGCAAAATTAGTTGCTCATGAAAAAGCTAAAAACTTAATAGTTAATGCTATGCAAAGATACGCTAATGATGTAACTAGTGAACAAACTACTAGTACAATTAACTTACCTAATGATGAAATGAAAGGAAGACTAATTGGTAGGGAAGGTAGAAATATTAGAACGATTGAATCAGTAACTGGTGTTGATTTAATTATTGACGACACTCCTGAAACTATTGTTGTATCCTCATTTGATCCATTGCGTCGTGAAATAGCTAAAATTACGATTGAAACTTTAATTAAAGATGGTCGTATTCATCCAGCTAGAATTGAAGAATTATACGAAAAAGTATGTAACGATATGAATACGAAGATTACGGAAATAGGTAATAATGCCATCTATGAACTAGGACTTACTAAAGTTGATCCTGAATTAGTAAACCTAATTGGTAAATTAAACTTTAGAACTAGTTATGGTCAAAATGCCCTAAAACATTCCATCGAAGTTGGCCATTTATGTGGCCTTATGGCTGCAGAACTTGGTGAAAACGTTATGCTTGCCCGTCGGGCAGGATTGCTTCATGATATTGGTAAAGCCATAGATTACGAGATTGAAGGATCTCATGTAGAACTTGGTGTTAAAATAGCTAAAAAATACCATGAAGATAAAACCGTTATTAATGCCATCGCCTCTCACCATGGAGATACCGCACAAGAAAGCATTATTGCCGTTTTAGTTCAAGTAGCGGATACCTTATCAGCAGCTCGTCCTGGTGCTCGTAATGATTCATTAGAAAATTACGTTAAACGTCTAGAACAACTAGAAGCCATTGGTAATTCTTTTGAAGGTGTTGAAAAAACATATGCAATGCAAGCGGGAAGAGAAGTTAGAGTTATGGTTAAACCAGACGAAGTTACAGATGCTAAATCATTTAAAATTGCCCGTGATATGAAAGAAAAAATCGAAGCCGAAATGCAATATCCTGGCACCATTAAAATTACAGTTATAAGAGAAACTAGAGCGCAAGAAGAAGCAAAATAGTTTCTTTTTTTCTTTCTCTAGTGTATAATAAACTTGTGAGGTAACTATGAAAAAAGGAATCCTAAGAATACTACTTTTAATCATTGGACTAATACTTTTAATAAGTGCTTATGCCCTAAATAAATATAACTTACTAAGAACAATCTTACTTATAATTGGTCTAATATTATTAGTCACCCAAAGTGTTTTAGAACGTAATCATAAATTTATCTTTGCTATTTTATTTACTTTAATCTATCTTGGCTTTGCCATAACTATTGATTACATCGTTGTAAAAACATTCCATAAAACACCCGTTCTAACCCTTAACATCCTAACTACTGGTAATGTTAAAATATATAACTCCTTTGGTTACCGTGTTTGGCAATGTGATACCTCTAAAGAAGAATATATCGTTGACCCCCTAAATAAACTAGGATACTTCTGCAGTACCGACAATATGAATACCATTAATATCAATGTTATATCTAAAGAACTAGTTAATAACTTTAAAAAATACCAAAATACTTTTATCAAACTAGATGGCAAGGTAAGTAGTATCGTGGGTAATGAATATTTTACTTTAAATCCTTATACAATCGATAATAATAATCTAAATAACCAAGTAACTTTCCAAGATAACTTAACTCTTCAAGTATATAATAATGACCTATCAAAAAACATCAGTGAGTACCGCGTTTATGATAATATAACTTTCATTGGTCGTATTAACTCCATTGAAGAGCAGAATAGTAAGTACACCATTAAAATAACCGATACATTAATTACGAATAAAGATATAGGTGATTTTACTATTGATGTAACCTTAAATGACGCTTGTAACTTAGATAAACAATACCTTACCAAGGTCGATAGTGATACCATCTATACCAGCTGTCTAAAAAATGTCTTAATAAACTATGATAATGGCTCGTCTTATGAACTACTTTATGCCTTAGAAAATCGTAATATCTTATGGAATGATTTCTTATCTAAAGCTAGTAACTATGAAACTTTAACGCAATATAGTAAATTTACTTTTTCTAAGTTCGATGTTATAAAATGTAATAACAACGACTTTATAATTAGTAATAAAAATAGTAATCTAGATAATATTTGTACCATGTCTACTGATACCGGTTCAGTTTAGTCCATACTTTTACTAGAACCAATTGACATCAGTACTCCGCATCGGTATAATAAAAGTATCTTTTAAAAATACATGGAGGATTTGAATGAAAAAGAATTTTATCGGCATCTTTTTTGCCATCGTAGCCATAATAGCAGTGGCTCTAATTGTGTTAATGCTAAATTATAAGAAAGGAATAAGCAAACCAGAAGTTAGTGATGCGGCTAGATTTAAAGATGAATATGTATCTTTAAATGATCAAACTAACAGTAGTAATAAAACTTATCCCCAAGTAACTATCAGTGATAATAACAAGTTTCATTATGCTAATGAAACAGAAATCTTAGATATTTTAAATGGTCAAACTGGCGTTATCTATTTTGGCTTTCCAACTTGCCCTTGGTGCCGTAATATAATCTCTTTATTAGATGAAGTATCATTATCTTATTCTACTGATAAAATATATTATTTTAATATTAAAGATATTAGAAGTACAATTACTGTTAATGATAACAATGAATTAGAAACTAAAAAAGGTACTGACTTTTATTATCAACTATTAGAAAAACTAGATAGTTCCTTAGAAGATTACACTATAACTGATAAGAAAGATAAAACCATTAAAACTGGTGAAAAGAGATTATACGCTCCAACTGTTATCTTTGTTAAAAATGGGGAAGTAGTAGAATTTATTGAAGGCACTGTTGATAGTCAAAAAGACCCATATGTAGCATTAAACGAGAGCCAAAGAAATGAACTTATCAGTAAATATCAAGCCGGCTTTAACAAATTAGGCGATATTTGCGATGAAAAATGTTAAAAAATTAACAAAAAAGGGTTCACAAAACCCCAAAATTATGATAAGATTATTCATGTACTGACGCAGTACATGATATCGAGAAGTAGCACAGCTTGGTAGTGCACTTGGTTTGGGACCAAGGGGTCGCAGGTTCGAATCCTGTCTTCTCGACCATTTAGATACTTAACACTGGATATTCCAGTGTTTTCTTTTGACTCTTAATTTGTTTGCAAATCAATAATATATATGTTAGAATAAACCCTACGAAAGAAGGAGTCTTATGAAATACTATTATAATACAACAATAAATCAATTATTATTAATAGATGATTACCAAGCTGATTATACTAATGCTATAACTTTATATAGCCGAGCATTAGATATTCTAGCCACATTTTATTATAAAAAAATCCCTTGTATCGTAAGTTATGATAAAGATACTAATGGGGCCTATTGCTACTTAAATGGCACTAGAGTACCAGTTCTAATTTATGATGATACTAAGGAATCATATCCTGAATACATTAATAAAGTAATTGATTTAATGCCTAACATTGAAAGCACTAAATTTATATATACGGTTAATAAATCTTGCCTAAATAGTAAGAACTATGCTAGCCTTAAAGATATTGATTCTAAAATAACTTTAATTAATAGTGAATACCCCTATGATAGTCTAAATCTTACTATTGCTAGATATGTTAGAAAATTATATAAAAAAAGAAGTCGCTAACTATTTATTAGCGGCTTTTTTCATACTTCTTGCTTCTCTTGCTGAAGTAACAATTTTTTCACCATTAATGGTAACTGTTACTTTATTTGGTTTTTGAAAAGATTTAGTAGCATTAAGAGCATGACTTCTTAAATTTACTGATAAAGGTTTTTTAGTAGTTACTTTTTTTGCCATAGTTATCCTCCTTTTGTTTCGTATCTCTTAAAATATTACCATAGATATGCTATATTGTCAAATGATTTTCGGTTTGATATAATGATACTGCAAACAATTATAAATAAATGAAAGTAGAATTATATGGATAAAAATATATATGAAATATTAAATAAAATTGAAAAATGTGGTTTTGAAGCTTATATTGTTGGGGGTTATGTTAGAGATTACTTGCTGGGTATTAAGAGTTATGATATTGATATTTGTACTAACGCCTTACCTAAAGATATCGCTAAAATATTTATCGGCAATGTTTCTAATATTAATTATGGTTCGTATAAATTAACTTTTAATAATTATAACTTTGATATTACAACATATCGTAGAGAATTAGAATACACCAATAGACGTCCTACTAAAATAGAGTATACATCAAATCTCTTACTAGATATCGAACGACGTGATTTTACTATGAATACTATTATCATGAATAAAAAAGGGGAGATTATCGACTTACTTGGTGGTATCAATGATATTCAAAACAAGAAAATCAAATGTGTTGGTAATGTCGATAATAAATTAAAAGAAGACCCTCTACGTATCCTAAGAGCCATAAGATTTGCCATAACTCTAAACTTTTCTTTAGATAAAGAACTTTTAAGTGCTATAAAAAGAAATAAAAAACTAATTAATACTTTATCTTACCAAAGAAAAAGAAGTGAACTAGATAAAATACTAGCTAGTAAATACGTTATTAAAGGTATTAATCTTCTAAAGAAACTAGACTTACTTAGTATGTTAGAAATAAAAGTAAAAAAACTAGTCTTGGTTGACGATCTAGCCGGTATGTATGCCCAAATCGAGGTAAGCGATAACTATCCATTTACAAAAACTGAAAAAAATAACATCGAAAAAATTAAAAAAATCGTTAAATATGGTAAAATAGATAACTATATATTATTTAATGAAGGTCTTTATCTTTCTTCAGTAGCGGGTATTATCTTGGGTAAAACAAGAATTCAAGTGGCTAAAAAGTACGAAACTCTTCCTATTAAAAGTCGTAAAGACTTAGAAATAACTACTACCGAGATTGAAAATATTCTAAGTATTAATAAAAATCAACTAAAAGACATAATTGATACTTTAATCAACCTTATCTTAAATAATAAACTAAAAAATACTAACGAAGATTTAGTTAAATATCTTCAAAATAATAAATGGAGGTACCATAATGAATAAATACTTAACCCTTTTAACTGACGAGAAATTTATTATTAATTCCTCTTTAGTACGCATTTTAGATAAAAATATGTCTTTAAACGAATTCCTTATCTTAGTATATCTAGATAATCATAAGAATAGTAGTTTAAATGTTGACGAAATAAAGAAGCTTTTTAATATTAATGAAGAAGCTATATTAGAAGCATTCTCTAATCTTACCATGCATAACTTAGTTAGTATTACTACCTCAACAGACCAAGAAGGACGTATAAATGAGTCTATATCCTTACAAAATCTTTATGAAAAAGTCTTAACTAGCTTAAATGAAGCCGAAACAAAAAAAGAACAAGCTGATATCTTTGAAACTTTCGAAACCGAATTTGGCCGTCCTCTATCTCCTAGTGAATTTGAACTTATTAACGGCTGGTTAAGAACTGGAACCCCTGAAGCCCTAATCAAAGGCGCCTTAAAAGAAGCTATCTATAATGGTGTTAGAAATTTTAGGTACATCGATAAAATAATCTACGAATGGCAGAAAAAAGGTTTTAAATCAATGGACGATGTTAATAAACATCTAAGAAACGAAGATAAACCGCTACCTAAAGAAAAAAAAGAAAAAACTCAAGAGGAAGAATTATTTGATTATAATTGGTTAGATGATGATGAATAATATATTAGAAAAATTAGATATCATGATACCTAATCCAAGGTGTGAATTAGAGTATCATAAAGATTATGAATTATTAATTGCTACTGTGTTATCGGCTCAATGTACTGATGCAAGAGTAAATATGGTTACTAAAAAGTTATTTTCTAAGTACGATATATTTTCTTTAGCAACAGCAAATATTGAAGATATTAAAAAAATAATTAAACCAGTTGGCACCTTTACTAGAAAGTCTTTATATATAAAAGAAATAGCTATTAGGTTAGTTAAAGATTATAATGGTACTGTCCCTAACGATAGAAAGTACCTAGAAAGTCTTCCTGGAGTAGGAAGGAAAACATGCAATGTTGTTTTATCGAATGTCTATGATGTTCCAGCCATTGCCGTTGATACCCATGTCGAAAGAGTTAGCAAAAGACTAGGACTAGTTAAGTCTAAAGACGATGTTTATACCATTGAAAAGAAACTAATGAAAAAGGTTCCTAAAGATAAATGGAGTAGAACTCACCACCAACTAGTATTATTTGGGCGTTATATATGTAAAGCTAAGAAACCACTATGTAGTGAGTGTCTATTAAAAGAAGAATGTAAGGAGTATAAAAATGACTAAAGAAGATGTTTTTAGAAATTATATTGGAGCTTATTATGGTGTTAGATTAATGGATGAATATGATTTAAAAGCTTATACACTAAAGAATATAGAAAACTTTATTAAAGAGTATGTTAGATTAAATCCTATTCCTAATTTTGATTACTATGAAGAAGCTAATAAAGTAGAGAAGAATGTCTCTAAGAAAGTTAAACTTCAAGACGCCATAAATTTACTTAATACTATGAATGAAGCTGAAGAACTTATTTATTTAATAAGAAAACGTCTTCGTTCGATAGCTAAAGAGATTGATTAGAAAAGTAATACTTTTCTATTTTTTATGCACTAATGTGATTTTTTGTGGTATACTCATAAGTATAAGAAAGTAGGGATATTTTATGTTAAACAGAAAATTGCTATTTACACAAAATAAACAAAATGG
>HF998231.1:0-2456 GCA_000433255.1 Coprobacillus sp. CAG:605
CACAACCAAAACACAAAAAAGTGTAGAAGTAAAAGAAAAAGCTACAGTTAAAGCTAAAGAAACTCCAAAAGTTGAAGCAATAAAAACTGTAGAACCTGCTAAAAAAACAAAAAAGACTAAAAACCATGGTCTATTCAAAGTTTTAGCAATTTGTATCTTCGTAGCTATCGTTTTAACTTGGATTATTCCAACTGGATACTTTAGTGCTGGAGAATACACCAAAGGTGCAATAGCTCGTACCGGAATTAACGAAATATTCTTAAGTATGTTCTATTCAACAAACTATTACTTATTACAAATCATCTTCATTTTAGGTGTTGGAGTATTTTATGGAGTAATAAGTAAAACAAAAGGATACAATGCATTTGTTGAAAAATTAGCTAGCATTTTTAAGGGTAAAGAAAAATTATTTGTATTATTAAACACTTTAATTATTGCTTTATTCGTATCATTTGCTACACAATTCTTCCCAATTCTAATCTTTATTCCAGTAATGATTAGCGTTGCCAAAAAGCTAGGTTTCAGTAGACTAAATAGTATTGCCATGACATTTGGTGCTATGATGTGCGGATTTACCGGTGCGACATACACAACTTATGGAATTAGCTATATTAACCAAAATATGTCTACAACAACTTCATCAGCATTAGGCATTCGTTTTGGAATTCTAGCAATTGCTTACATCCTATTAAACGCTTTAATATTTATCAAAATGAACAAAGAAGCTAAAGAAAATAAAAACTTAGAAATAGCTGATCCATTCACTCCTGAAAACAGCGAAAAAGGTAAATCATTAGGATTCTTTATTCTATTTGGTATTCTATTCGTTTTAGTAGTACTAGGATACATGCCTTGGTCTAATTCATTTGGAATTGATGCCTTTACTAAATTCCATACATGGTTAACAACAGACTTAACAATTAAAATCGGCGAAACATCACATCCAATTGTAAAATACATTCTAGGTACTAACGCTCAAGCATTTGGTACATGGGATTTATACACAATCACTTACATCATGCTAATTGCTGGCATTATTGTTAAATTTGCTTGCAAACTAAAATTTGACGACTGCTTAGAATATGCCGTTGACGGTATCAAAAAAGTTGTTAAACCAGCACTTTATATCATGTTAGCTTACACAATGTTCGTAATTTGCTACTGGTCTGGATTTACAACTTGGTTCGTAAATGCTTTAAGTACAACAACATTTAATCCATTTACTAACGCTATCGCTAATGCCATAGCACAATTCTTCCATGTAGACTTTGGCTACACTGGATTCTCATTATCAGCATTCTATGCTGCTAAATATTCAAATTATACTTCTACAATCCTAACAATAATGACTTCAATACATGGACTTATTTCCTTTGTTGCACCTACTAGTGTCTTAATGCTAGTTGGCTTATCAACATATGATATATCTTACAAAGATTGGTTAAAATATATCTGGAAATTTGTTATAGGGTTACTTATTGTCTTACTAATCATATTTGCTGTAATGACATATATGTAATAAATAAGGGCTTCGGCTCTTTTTATTTGGCCTAATCCTAATACGACATAATATTTAAAAACATCCTTGTATAATATATCCATAAAATAATCATTATAATCATAGAATTAATAGGAGGAAAATTATATGGATATATATGAAAAAATTTTAAAAAAAGCGGAAAACGAAATGCTTGATTTAAAACATCCTTACGTTGGAACAGAGCATCTATTACTAGCTATACTAAGTGATAAAACTGCTTTAACCGACTATCTTAAAACTAAGAAACTAACTTATCGTAAGTTTAAAAATAAATTAATTAATATAGTAGGAACATCTACGTCTAAAAGTAAATTCATACTTTATACCCCAATGCTTCGTACTATCCTTAAACATGCTGAAGATTATGCGGAAGAAAACAATACCGAAATTACCGAAGCCATGCTTTTCAACGCCATTATTGAAGAAGGCGAGGGCATAGCCATAAGGGTAATATCTGCTATGAACATAAACCCTAGTAAATTAAAATATCAAGAAGAAATCAAAATAAAAGATGGAGTTATCATAAATGATATCGTCAAAGACGAAGTAATTTTAGGCCGTAACCAAGAACTAGCGTCTATTATTCAAATATTACTTCGCAAAAACAAGTGCAACCCCTTACTTATAGGAAAAGCGGGAGTAGGAAAAAGCGCTATTATCGAAGAACTTGCCCGTCGTATTAATAATAACCAAGTACCAGAGCGCCTAAAAAACTATAAAATTTTAAAAATTGACTTTGGCTCTCTAATTGCCGGTACTAAATATCGTGGCGAATTCGAAGACAAAATAACCAAGCTTATTCGCGAAGTTATTAAACATCAAAATATTATACTTTTCGTTGATGAAGCCCATACCATCGTTAATGCTGGTGGTGCTGATGGTGCCATATCAGCTGGAGACATTTTCAAACCCTTCC
>HF998231.1:2480-15058 GCA_000433255.1 Coprobacillus sp. CAG:605
CCGTGGTGATATCAAACTAATTGGAGCAACAACTATTAATGAATACCACAAATTCATGGAAAACGACAAAGCTCTAAACAGAAGATTTCAAACTGTCTTAATAGAAGAACCAGACTATAATCAAACCAAAGATATTTTAAACGCTGTAAAAAAAGAATATGAATCTTTTCATGACATTAAAATTTCCCCCGAAATAATTACTGACATTCTAGATTTCACTAACAAATATCTTCAAAATAAAGCCAACCCCGATAAGTCTCTCGAAATACTAGATACCTTATGTACTCAAGCTAAGTACGAAAACAAATCAACCATTACCAAAAACGACATAACTAACCTAATCTATTCTAGATATCATGTTAACTATACCTTAGATAAAGACCAAATCATAACCAAAGCCTTAGATAACAACCAGGGTCTAAAAGTTAAAAATATTGAAGAATTCAAGAAAAAATTATCTAAAATATATAACTCTAATTTATATACTAATATAGATTTAAATAATTATAATAATGAATACACTATGTACCAACTTATCGGCTATCCTAACCAACCCGATAAAGAATACTTATTTCGTAAATACATTGACAATCCCTTCGGGGTTATATTTCTTCAAAATCTTGATACTAACTTAAACAATCCCCTTCTTGACAAACTATTAAAAAATAAACATCTAATTGACACCTTTGGTAACGACATCGATTTTCATAACATTTTATTTGTAACCCAAGCATTTTCTACTCACACATCAATTGGGTTTATCAATACCCCTAAGTCTAACGACATTCTAAGTAAATATTTTATTAACTACCAAGAAATTGTTCCAATTAAGTAGTATTAAAGAACAATTTTTTTCTTTAGTAAAAGTAAAAAATATCATGAAATATAGAAAAAGCGCCACAAATATGCTATTATAAAACCAAGAAACCAAGAAGTTTCATAAAATACTATAGAAAGTGTGAAAAAATGAAAATATACAATTCATTAACTGATAAATTAGAAGAATTCAAGCCAATTACTCCAGGAGTTATTACTATGTACGTTTGTGGCCCAACTGTTTATAACTACGTTCACATTGGTAACATGCGTCCTGCCATAACATTCGATATGGTCAAAAACTACTTTAAATACTTAGGTTACGACGTTAAGTATGCATCTAACTTCACTGACATTAACCCTAAAATTATCGCAGCTGCTAAAACCCTAGGCCTAACTGAAAGAGAAGTTGCTAATAAATTTATTGAAGCCTACCTAAATGATTTAAACAATTTTCAATGTAGTGAAATTACATATCGTCCAACGGTTCTTGAAAACCTTGATAACATTTATACTTTTATTACGAAACTTATTGAAAAAGGTTACGCCTATGAAGTATCAGGCGACGTTTACTTTAGAGTAAGTAAGATTAAAGACTACGGAATTTTATCTAATAACACCCTAGAAGATTTAGAATCAGGATCTCGTGTTGAAATCGACGAAAAAAAAGAAAACCCTCTAGACTTTGCATTATGGCGTAAAACAACCGAAGGCGAACAATTTAAATCTCCTTGGGGTATGGGTATTCCTGGTTGGCACACTGAATGTGTTGTCATGATAAATGCTTTATTTGGTAAAAAAATAGATATTCATGGTGGTGGCGTAGACTTGAAATTTCCTCATCATGAAAACGAAATCGCCCAAAGTATGGCTCTAAATAACAATCACTTAGCTAACTTTTGGATGCATAATGGTCACATAAACGTTGACGGCATAAAAATGAGTAAATCCCTAGGAAACTTTATTCTTGCTAAAGACTTTATCCAAAATCACTCTGCCAACAGTATAAAATTAGCAATGTTCAAAACTCACTATCGCTTGCCATTTAATATTAAAGAAGAACTTCTAGAAGAAACCAAAACCCTTGATGAAAAAATTCAAAGTGCTTTAAAACAAGCTAATCTAAAAATTCAACTAGCTAATCTAAAATCAGGTCAAATAACACAAGATACCAAAACAAATGAAATTATGGACGAAGATTTCAATACTCCAAATTTAATAACTTACCTAATTGATTTAATAAAACAACTAAATAGTGCTATGCGTGCTAATTTGCCATTTATTGAAACCTATGATAAAATAATACTAATTGTAAATATTTTAGGACTTCACTATGATTTACAAGAATTAAGTGTGGAAGATAAAGATTTATATAATAATTGGAATGAAGCTAAGAAAAATAAAAATTATGAACTAGCTGATAAGTTGCGTGAACAATTAATCAATAAAAATATTATTTAGGAGGAATTATGGATTTAATATTAGTAATTATAGTTATTTCAATACCTTTGATAGCGCAAATTGGGGTATCAAGTAATTATCAAAAATATAAAAGAGTAAAAAACACTAAAGAATTGACTGGGTACGACGTTGCTCGTAAAATTCTTGACGAAAATGGGTTAGAAGATATTTATATCGTTGAAACTAGAGGTGAATTAACCGACCATTATGATCCAACAAAGAAGGTTGTTCGTCTCTCAAGTGACATCTACCATGGCAAAACCGTTGCCGCTATGTCAGTAGCGTCTCATGAATGTGGACATGCTATACAAGATAAAGATGGCTATACTTTTATGCGTATAAGAAGTGCAATATTTCCTATAGTGAATGTTGCAACATCAATTTCTTATTGGATAATCTTACTAGGTTTCTTATTTGAACTACTAGATTTGATATATATAGGCATTGCCTTAACCTGTCTAGGTTTACTATTTCAAATAGTTACGTTACCTGTTGAATTTGATGCTTCCAAAAGAGCCGGTGTGTTCTTAAAAGAATACAATCTTGCTACCGAAGATGAAAGCAAAGGCGTTAAAAAAATGTTAGGAGCCGCTGCCATGACCTATGTAGCCGGTGTTCTAGCATCCGCTCTTCAAATACTAAGACTTATTCTTGTAGCGCGTAATA
Organism: Coprobacillus sp. CAG:605; assembly: GCA_000433255.1. Lineage (GTDB taxonomy): Bacteria > Bacillota_I > Bacilli_A > RF39 > UBA660 > CAG-605. Next base: position 5,424 of record HF998231.1, read on the forward strand.
ACGACTAATTAAGTTCCAGATATCTGGAACTTTTTTGGAATAAAAAACGTCAAACTAAAAACTTAATAAATTGCTATAATTACGAAATTATGTTAATATATTCTTAGAAAAGAAAGAGGGATATTATGAACGCTAACGATATAAAAGCAGGAGACATTTTAGAATACGAAAATAATGATTATGGAATATTAAACGTAGTTACTTATGGTGGTACAGTTTATGCTATCGCAAACCAAATGCAAGACAATGATTTCTTAGACAATATGGCAATTTTTAAGTTTGAAGACGATTTAATGTACCTAGTTGAAGACGAAGATACGCTTAACACATTAAAAAAATTATTTGAAACTAACTTAGAAAAACTTATTAAAGATAACTTATAGGAGGATATATATGAAATACACTGAAGAACAATTAAACCTATTAAAAGAAAATGGCATTAAAAGCTTAGTCTTAGAACATCAAAGAGACCAAAAACTTCAAAATACGATCATACCTTTTGACCAACAAATCTTTGAAGACTTAGCTAACCTAAGTATGAGTGAAGAAATTAATGAGACTTTATATACTAAATATGACGAATTTTTAGCAACATATGGTATTGTTTTACCAGAAGATGCTACTGAAGAAGATAAAAATAATTACAAAACGAAAATTCAATTATTTGTCATGGGGTTACAAGCTCAAATTAATAAAGAAACTAAACTTATTGAAGACGCCCTAAATTACACTGTTGAAGAAATAAAAGCTATGGATACACCAGATAAAGATAAATTATTAGAAATTAAAAATAGAATAGCGCCTTTTGAAACCCTAATGCCAACTAAAGAACCAACAGAAGAATACAAAAAAGAAATACAAGGTTATATTGACTTATATAATGAAATCTACACTGACTCAAAACCAAGTATCAGCGCTGATTATGGTTATAGTCAACTATTAGATATCGTATTTAGCCATGAAGACGAGCTATCTAAAGAAGACAATGAAATAAAAAAATATATTGAATCTAAAATTGGCGCAACATCCACTGATATTAATGGATTTTCAACAGAAAAACAAAATGATTGTACGAGAAAAATCATTTACGTAGCAGCAGGTATGTTGGATGCTAAAAATGGTAAAAACTATGCTGAAACATATAAAGATTTTGCATATTACAACAATGATTATAAATATAGTAAAGAAGAACAAAATAAAGTAGCGACTTTATACGAAACATTAAATGAAAAAAAAGTTCTAATAAAAGATGGTATGAGTGAAAACTATGTATCAAGCATAATTTTAGCAGGTGTAGCTACCGGCGAAACACACAAATTTATTGATAATAAAACTTATCAACATATTATTGAAACTCCTTTATCTAAGTTAGAAGAAGAAAAAAATCCTGAAAACATTGCCATCAAAAACACCATAATCGCTAAATATCCTGAACCAAAAGATGAATCTAAATATGCTGCTTACGCTAAGAAAGTCTTAAAAACAATGGATTACAGTGATGAAGAAATTATCAAAGACGAAGAAGATATTACTTCTAAAATGGTAAACCAAGATTATATTAAACTTGAAGAACTAGTTCAAAATACGGATGTTCAAAGGTTTGAGAATAATCAAAATATTGAAAGATGTAACCAATCTATTGCCTTATTAAATAGAGTGATTAATGAAAAGTACGTTCTAACAGATGAAGAAAAAATATCATTAAATATTGAACCAGCAACAGAAATTACAGAAGAACTTGCTAGACAAAAACTAACTGATTTAGAAAAGGAGTTAGCAGAATTAAAAGAATTACAAACAAGTTATAATAAAAAATATAATACATATAATACAGCAAAAATTGATATAAGCAATAATTATAGTGATATTCTTAATGTTGATTATTCTAAATCTATTTCAGGAAGATTAGGCGAATTAAGAGCTAAAACAGCCAGCAAATTTAAATATAGTGCTGGTTCTGTAAAAGAAAACGCTTACTATGCTCTAGAAAACTTAAAATTAAAAGGCGTAAAAGCGAAAGAAAAAGCTACATCTACAATTGAAAAAGGTAAAGAAAAAGTTGCACCAGGAATTGAAAAAGGTAAAGAAGTAGCTAAAAAAGGCGCTAAAATAATCAAAAAAGGTGCTTTCAAAGTAAAAGACTGGGTTGACAAACACGTAGTTAAAAAAGTTCAAAAAATCGTTCGCAATGTAACACCTGATAAAATTGCCGCCTTAGTAATCGGTGGTGCCATTGGAATATCTGTATCTCTTGTCTTTGGGCATGTAGGCGTCATGGTCATGGACCTTGGTATCGTACTAGCTAAAAGTAAAATAAAAAATCAAATTATTGCTAATCAAGAACTAGAAATTAAGAGATTAAAAGGTGAAATTGAAGCCGAAAACATTGAACAGCCATCTAATGCTTTACTAGATAAAATAAAAAATTCCAAAATAGGTCAATACTTCCAAAGCGAAGAGGGACTACAAGCACTATCTTGGGGATTAAATGCTGCTTTAATTGCTGGAACTGCTACTGAAATTGGTAAAACCATCTATAATGCTAAAGTAGCACCTAAAACTACTAACTCTGTAACATCAACACCAAAAGCTGAGGCAGCAGCTCCAGAGCCACAAGTAACTACCCAACCTGCTACCCCAACTCCTGAAGCTGTTACTCAAGCTCCAACTCCCGCAACACCTAACTACGAAGGTATTAAATTAGGCAATCAAGTAGGAGGCTACAATGTTTCTCATGGCTACGATACAGCATCATACGCTGTTAATAATATTAACCGTGAAAGCTTGCTTTCTAATATTGTAACTAAAGATTCTGTATTTAAACGCTTTGCTATCTTAAATCAAGATGGTACAGTTGCTCAAATAATTAACACTCCAGGAACCTCACTTGCTGATTTAGCAAGCCAATATGGAGCTGAAAATATTGCTGTTGATGTAGCTAACTCAAGCGGAGTATCTCAAGCTTGGACAACGGCAGCTGACTTAATTAACACAGTAGGAAAGGGGTTATAAAATGAAAAATAAAGTTTTAACTTTAAAAGACAAAACCCAACTTTATATAGTTGACGAAGTAACTTATAAAAATCATCGTTACATTTATGGTATGCAATGCGACAATAAAGCCGGTACGATATATAACACCCATATGGTTTTAGAAGCTAAAATAAATCAAGGTAAACTAGTTATTGATAATATCAATGACTTTGCCACTGCCTCTGTAATTAACAACATTTTTATAAGTCGCTTTATGAAAGAAAATATAATGGCTTAGTTAAGCCATTTTCTTTTGGAAACAATTAGAAAGAAGGATAAATATGATAAATAATATGGAAAAAATAATTTTTTTAGATATTGATGGTGTTTTAACCAATGGGGCATATGTCCAAACTATTTTAAAAGAACACAATAATGAAGAAGATACCATAAAACGTCACATTATGGAATTAGATCCTACTAACATTGCTAATATTAATAAAATAATAGCCGCAACTAACGCTANATAAAATATTAGCCGCAACTAACGCTAAAGTAGTAATAACATCAACTATTCGTGATAAAGCATATTTTCCAGGAGTATTAAAATTTTTATTAGAAAATAACATTCCTGTAATAGCTACTACCAAAGTTTTAAATTATCAAAAAGGTGAAGAAATAAAAAGATTTTTAAAAGAAAATCCTGTTAATAAATACATTATTCTTGATGATGATTACTTTGCTGGTTTCGAACTTTCCAACTTTGTTCAAACTGATTTTAATGAAGGTGGCCTAACCGAAGAAAAATCTAAGGAAGCCATCCGTAAATTGACACGATAAAAGACATCATTTCGATGCCTTTATTTTTTATCTCTTTTTATTTAGTTTTTTTCTTACTTTTTGCTTTAGTATCATTTTCTTTTTCTTCTTTAACTAAAGCTTTAGCTTCAACCACATTGTCTTTAGCATGAATCCAATCTTTACCATCAACTCTTCTTGCGACTAACATTGAAGAACAACAGTCACCAACAACATTTAACATTGTAGCTGGAGCATCAATAATAGTAGCAATAATTGTTAGAATAGGTAACGATGCTACAGGAAATCCCATAAGTGATAGAATCATCATTTCACTAATAGTACCTCCACCAATAGGAACAGCTGTAATTAATAGATTGGCAACAAAAGCCGTTGCTACAACTTGTAAAATTCCTTGCCAAGACCAAATATTAGTACCAAATAAGTATACTAAGAACATAATCTTAAATACACTACCAATAATTGAACCATCTTTATGGAAACTACATCCTAATGGAATAGTAGTTTCAGCAATATCATCAGGAACACCTATATTCTTTGAACTTTGAATGTTAGCAGGAATACAAGCAGCTGAAGAACAAGTTGAAATTGATGTTACTGTTGTAGGAATTATATGTTTAAAGAATCTCTTAGTTCCTTCCTTACCCCCAGCAATATAGGAAAGAATTCCATATACAACGAAGTAATAAAGAATAGTAACTATTAAATAAATAATAAAAGTCTTAACATATCCTACCGCAATAGATGCACCAAATGAACCAATTAAAGCTGCAAAATAACAACCAAGTCCAATAGGGGCATAATAGAATGCAAAGTCTATAAACTTTAATGCTACCAAATTACATGCCTCTAAAACATCAACTAAAGGTTTAGCTTTTTCTCCAACCTTACTAATAGCAAGTCCAATCATAATTGAGAAAAGAACTAAAGCAATAATATTTTGTCTTGATAAAATACCTGTAAAATCATCAACGCTTATGACACTAACTGTACGTTCTAAGATGTTCATTTCCACATCTTCTTTTGCACTACTATCCATAGATTCTAATATAGCACTAGAATCATTTGGGTTAACTAACTTTGCAGCAAAAGTTGCACCAAGTCCAATTATACAAGCTAGTATAGAAGTAATAATAAATACTAAGAAAATATTTGTTAATACTTTTCCTACTCTTTTAGGTTGCTTAATCTTGGCAATTGATGTCGTAATCGTTAAGAAAATCAACGGTACGATAATAACAAACATCATATTTAAGAATAAATCTCCTAAAGGACTAAGTACAGATGCTTTTTCTCCAAAAACTAACCCCACTACAGCACCAATTACAAGCGCCATTAACAGAATTATTGTCTGTTTATAATTTTTCCAAACTTTTTTCATTTTTTCACTCCTCTATAACATCATATTCTTATTTTATGTAAAGTAAAAGTAATATAAATCCACACAATTAAGAAATATTTTTTAAAAATCCACAATTATGGTATAATATCTTTATCTGGAGGGAAATATGTCAAAACAATATATAAAAATGAATTCCGCTGATAATCACTTAAGCTTAGGAAACTTTTTTAAAACAATTAAAGAACTATCGAAAAACAAATCTCAAGCTCTTCAAACCGAATTATTCTGTCTTATTTTTAATGTCGACAACATAAACGATACCACAATCAATAATTACTGTGTTGGCTGTCGTTCTATAAAAGATGATTATAAACAAATAATTATTAATCGTGAGAAAAAATACCATCGAGATCCTAATGAATTTGCTCCAACTATCATAAGCATTCTAAGTATAATGGACAGTACTCTACATATCATAAACGATAACCAAACTTCTTATATTAATCAAAACCCCAATAGTAAAGCCCTAGCTTATAAAATGTACAATATTGCTAAAAACGATATTCGTGTCCCTAAATCTTTAATAAATGATTTAAGTACCTACATCCAAAATTCCAAATACTATGAAGCCTTAGTGTCAATAATCATCTATACATCTGTATATAACAAGCAACCGTTATACGAAGAAGACATCAAAAAAGAATCCATTGAAGAACTACTTAATGATACTTATATGAGTTATAATGGTCTTCAAGACTACTTAGCATTAAAATTTAAAGAAAGTATTAACTATGATTATAGTATGAGAAAATTAGCCGAAGAGGGAAATGCTTACGCGAGCTTTGAACTAGGTATTGAAGAATATTGTGGAAATACAGCCGGTTACCCCAGGTATGAAAAGGCATTCAAGTACTTTGAAATTGCCGCCTATCAAAACCATGCGGGAGCTTTATATATAATGGGAGCTATGATTTATCGTGGTAACCTAGGCACTAAATCCAACGCTGACCTTCAAGAAGCCTATGAATATTTTCGCAAAGCTGAAAAACTTGGTAATATTGCCGCTAAAAATAGTATTGGTAATATGTATCTTCAAGGTATCTATCCTTTAAATAAAGATCTTAATAAAGCCTATGAATATTTTTTAGAAGCAGCTACTCACAACTACGCCTATTCCTATAACAACCTTGGTAAATTATGTGAAGAAAAAAAAGACTATGGTCAAGCTTTTGCTTATTACTTAGAAAGTGCTAACTTAAAAGAATCATGGGCTTGCAATAAAGTAGGAGAGTGCTATCGTACTGGTTATATGACCCCAAAAAATCTTGCTAAAGCTTATCAATACTATCAAGATGCCCTAGAAAGTAATCATCGTACCCTTTGCTACTATGCTTATTACAATCTAGCTAAATACTTTTATCTTAATGGTTGTAAAGAACTAGGACTTACTAAAGACCTAGAAAAATCCCTAGAGTATTTAAATCTTGCTAGTACTAACAAAATTTTACCTGCTACAATTGAGCTTTTCTATTATTATGTAAATGAATACCTTTCTACTAACGATAAAACCCTTTTTGATAAAATATATTTATATAAAAATACTATTGAAATTCATAAAAACTATGATGAAACATTAAAAAATATTATTGAAACCCAAATTAAAAAAATCAAAAAACGTCATACTTTACAGATTGATTTAACATCTTTAAGTTAAAACCTAAACATATGTTACAATAAACTTAGAACGAAAGGACCACTGTATGAATAATATTATATTTCTTGACATTGATGGCGTCTTAACAAACGACACCCAAATAACCAAAACTATGCCTAAACGCCATCACATTATAAACAAGCTAATCCTGGATTTAACTGATGAAGTCGAACTAGCACTTCTAGACTTCGATTATAAATGTATCAACAATCTTAAAGAAATCGCCAACAATACTAACTCAAGTATCGTTATTACCTCAAGTCTAAAAAGTACCATCGTATATCCTTATATAGTAGAGTACCTAGTAAGACTAGGACTTCCCATTATTGACCGTACTGAAACTTTAAACGACAAGTACCAAGAAATAAGCAATTACATCTCTAAATATCGTTTAGAAAATTATATTATAATTGACGATGATTACTTTCCTGGATGCGATGAGTATGCCGATAGATTTATTTATGTTCAAAATGAACAAATTGGTCTTTCTAAGACTGAAACAATAAAAGCTATTAATGAAATTAATAAAAATAAAGACAAAAGGAGAAGATTAAAATGAAATATTACCTAATAGGAATTAAAGGTTCCGGTATGTCCACCTTAGCCCAAATTTTATATGATTTAGGATATGAAGTATCCGGATATGATGATAACACTGACTACAAATTTACAGAAGAAGGCCTTATTAAACGCCATATTCCCATCTATCATGATGGTAAAAATAAACTAAGTTCCAACACCATCGTAACATATTCAGCTGCTTTCAAAGAAACCCACCATGAAATACAAAGAGTCAAGGCTCTTGGTTTGCAAATTAAAAAATATCATGAAATACTAGGCGACTTAACTAGAAAGTTCAACTCTATTTGTGTATGCGGTACTCATGGCAAAACTACAACCTCAACCCTTATAACACACGTTTTAAAAAACACTCTTGGTTGTAACTACTTTATTGGAGATGGCACCGGCCATGCCTCTTTAGACAACAATCTATTTGTTATTGAATCTTGTGAATTTAATCGCCACTTTTTAAGTTATGAACCAACTTATACAGTCCTTACAAACATTGAACTTGAACATACTGAAACCTACCAAAACTTAGAAGATATTATAAGTGCTTTTCAAGCCTTTGCTTCTAAGACTAAGAAAAAAATTATTGCTTGTGGGGATGATGAAAATATTAGAAAATTAGAGTTAACTCAGGAAGTAATTTATTATGGTCTTAATGATAACAATGATGTAGTGGCTAAAAATATTGATTATTCTTCAAAGAATACTACTTTCGATTGCTATATCAAAAATAAATTTGCTGGGCGTATTACAATTCCTTTATATGGTAAACATATGGTTTTAAATACCTTAGCTTGCGTCGCTATGTTAATGGAACTTAATATTCCTTTTGCCAACATAACAACACTTCTTAAAACTTTCCAAAATGCTAAACGAAGATTTCACGAAGAGCAAGTAAAAGATACCATCATCATAGACGATTATGCCCACCACCCAACTGAAATTGCCGCCACCATAAATGCTGCTCGTCAAAAATATCCTGCCAAAACAATTGTTGCTGTATTTAAACCTAACACTTATTCTCGAACTAAAGATTTTTATCATGATTTTGCAACCCAACTAAATAAAGCTGATATAACTTATCTTACTGAAATTGAATCTAATCGTGAAACTGCTAAGGAATATCCTGGTGTAACTTCCAAATTAATATTTGATGAACTAACTAACGGCCATATGTTAACTGATGATAACATTAATGAACTGACTAATATTCCTAACGCCGTAATCCTTTTCTTAAGTTGTGTCTCAACATCTCATTTAATTGAAAAATTTCAAAAGCTAAAAAAATAAATTGACTACTATCAACCAAAGTGCTATATTAAAACTCCTTAGAAAGAAGGATTATACATGAATATGAAAGATGAAGAACCTAAAATAATTAATAATTTTATTAAATTAATTTCTACAAACAATGCTCCCTTAGTAGATGCTACATTTTTAAGCTTAAATCTTAGTAAGAACGCTAAAATATCTTCCCCTAGCCAAGATTCCTTTAACAATGCTCTTTTAAGTGCCGCTTTAAGTAGTGCTTATGATTGTGAATCTAAAACTACTGATACAACCTATGTGTTTACTAACCAAGAAGGGTATGCTAGCAATATTTTGACTATTAAATATGATACTGCCAGATTTGATTATCATGACCAAACCAGTGGTCTAAATACCAGTCTAACTCGTAACTACAAATCTTTGTTTCAATATGAAATAACTTCTCCAAGCGGTTTTAAAATGACTCTTGATTTAAAAGAAGATAAAAATCCTCGTAACTTTAAACTTCACATCTATATTCTAGATTCTAGCATTTCTTACGAACTAACTGACTTAAATACTAAGAAAAAACAAAACTTAATTCTAGCTATGATTGATTCTTATGCTAACAAAGAAGAAGCTTATACTTTCTTATCCAAAAAAGAAATCGCTAAATCTTTTTGTTCTAATCCAGAACTATATAACAAACTTTTAGAAATATCTAAAAACTACCAACGTGAAGTAAATAAAAAATTGAGTAAATTATTTCTAACTACTTCTATGCCTGGTACTGTAACTAACTATTTCTATGACGACGAAATTAATAGCAAATTTTACAATATTGACAACGAAGAACTAAATTATATGACTTTTCTAGCTAGTAAAGCCTCAGATAATAACTTGCCTGTATATTTAAATACCAAAAATTTTAGTGGCTCTTATGTTTCTATCGTACCTTACGTTCAAACT
>HF998231.1:15066-20254 GCA_000433255.1 Coprobacillus sp. CAG:605
CTATCGTACCTTACGTTCAAACTATAAACTTAGAAAAAAGCTTTGAAACCATGGTTTATCAACGTGACGAATTAAATTATCCTAATTATTCTATTACTATTACCGATAAAGATAATCGCATTATAACCTACACAATTAATGCTGAAGTACCAACTAGACCAACTATGAGCATCTATGCTAACATTAGTCCAGAAGAAAAAATTACTAAGACATTTATTCTAACTACTCCTAAACTAATCGAAGATGCTTATCAAGAATTCTTTGGTATCATGGCGCTTAATAAAACCATTAACGACATTAGAAACAACGAATTTTATATTCAAGCTATGACCGAAAAATATGGTACTAGATATACTAGTAAATTAACCAAAAAACTATAGGCCACTAAAGTCTATAGCTTTTCTCATTTTATGTCCTATTATTTATTTAAAAAATAAGCTATAGTTAATCTAGAAGGAGAGATTATTATGAATCAAGAAAAAATAGGAAAATTTATAGCGGAGTGTAGAAAGAAGCAAAAACTAACTCAAGGCGAGCTAGCAGAAAAACTTAATGTTAACATTAGAACGATATCTAGATGGGAAACTGGTGTTAGTATTCCTGACTTATCACTATATGAACCATTATGTAATACCTTAAATATCACCATTAATGAACTATTATCTGGTTCTCACTTAAAGAAAGAAGAATATCAGCAAAACTTTGAAAAAAACATCATAAATGTTGTTGATAAAACTAGTAAAAAACAAAAAGTAAAAGGTATTCTAAAAAATATTCTAACTATAGTATTAAGTATTTACATTGTCGTATTGATATCATGTATCCTAGCTAACAGCGTTACTTTCAAGCAAAAATATCAAGAAAATACCATATCTATCGAAAAAACTAATGACAGTCACATTAATTTTAACGTCGATGCCACCATGGCCGGTGAAGTAAAATATGCCTACCTAAATAAAGAAGATTACACTATAATATTTATTACTAGATATCAAACTATTGCTGAAAAGTTAAGCGGCGAAACCTATAATAAAATTACTGGTTACAATTTAAATCAAAAACGTTTCTCTCAAGGTATTGAAATTAGTGATTCTAATGTAAAGTCTAAAATTAAAGTTTATTACACTGATATTAACTTCAAAAAAATTGCTACTTCTACTAACGAAGAGTTTAATACTATAATCAATAATTCTAAGTTATTATACACTGACTAGGTCTTAAAATAAGACCTTTTTTCTTGACTTTAGGTAATTTAACCTCTATACTATCCTATCAAAAGAGGGGGATCTTATGGACTATGAATTAAAGAAAATAAAAAAATTATATGGTGAAGACATGGCTCATTATTGTCGTGCCAACTTCTCTAGCATTCTAGAAAATGATGGTCTCCTTCTTAAAATATTAACCAATAACTTTTACCCAACCAAGTCTTTGTATAAAGATTTATACATTCAGGACAATTTAATATCATTTAAAAATTACATTTACTACCTATCAAATATGGAAAATATTCAAGAAGATATCATAGTTGATACACCAGAAAATCTCTTAAGAAGTGTCGGCTATACTTTATATGAATGTAAAACTGAGAGTGATATTCAAAAATTTAAAAAATACTACGCTCCGGATGAAGAATTATGCACCTTTGGTAGCAATCGCCTAGCAACCTGTTACGTTTGGTTTGCTGTCAAAGACAATGCTGAAAAATTAAATCGTAAAAAATTCAAACATCCAATGCGTCAAGACGAATACGGTACATCGGTCATAAGTATTCAATTTGATAGAGACGATACTCATACTTTATCGATAAAAAACCGCTATAATCATAAAGTTGAAAAACCAGACGCAACTTTTTCTAACGACCTAGATAACATTGTTGCTGGTTTAACTAAAAGTTTTGCTGATTATAAAGGTATGCGCCAAAAATTTGATGATGAAATACTCTGTTTAGATGGGTACATATACACTAACGATGGCAAATATTATAAATATAATTATGAAATAAACGAGGTCTATTTTTGCCCTGACAATATCATTATTGATAACTTAGGAGTTCATAAATATCCTCCTGAGCAATATATCATTTTTGATTACTACATACTAGATTTAAAAGCTAAAACTATCACCCTTTATCCCAATAGTGCTAGATACGAAAGTTTTCCTAAAACAGTTACTGATATATCCAAAATAGCAATTCTTAAAAATAGCGATAACACAAGACTAATAAGAGCTTATAAAAACAACTATGAAGAGTACTTAACTATATTGTTAAACGAAAATAATAGTATCCTAGAATTCAAAGATAATATCATTACTGAACTGCCACCAAATTATATGTTTTATACTAATAATGTCCAAAAGTTAGACTTTCCTAATGTTAAAACTATTTTTAACGACTTTTTCCAAAATAATAATTCTTTAAAATATATTAATTTACCAAATGTCAGTGCTATCGGTTATTCATTTTTAGAAAATAATAACACCATTAAAAAGATTAATCTTCCTAATGTCAAAATAATAGATGAAAACTTTCTTAAATTTAATAATAATTTAGAAGAAATAGAATGCCCCAAGTTAGAATATGTAGGATATAGCTTTTTAGCATATAATAGATACTTAACATGTATTAATTTTCCAAAATTAAAACACGCTGCCGATTTTTTCTTAAGTTCATGTACTTGTTTAGAAAATGTAGAACTTCCAAACTTAGAAAGGGCAGAAGACTATTTTCTATATTATAATAATGCTCTTAAATATCTTGATTTACCCAAATTAAAATACGCGGGCTCTCACTTTTTATCACTTGATACAAAATTAGAAGGTGTAAATTTCCCAAGCTTAGAAGAAGTTGCTTCATGTTTTCTTGCTAAGCCAAAAATAAAACATAATAATTTAGAATACTTGTACTTTCCTTCCCTAAAAGAGGGAGCTTACGATGTCTATAAGAATTATAAACATTTAAGCAACGGCAAGTCATTTGAAGAGTGTTTTACAAAAGAAAACGGTTTATTTATCGGTCATGCTCCCGAAGAAAACTTTGTAAGAAAACTAAAACTTTAAAAGTATATATAGATATAAATTGTTTAAAATAATAAGTGAAATATCTTATTGCTTTTTTCTAATATTTCCATTGACGCTGGAACAATTGTTTAGTAAAATAACTTTGTGTTTAGGAGGCTCTTTATGTTTGAATTAGTATCAAAATATCAACCAAGTGGCGACCAACCAGAAGCCATAAAAGAATTAGTTGAAGGAATAAATAATGGCAAGAAAGAACAGGTTTTACTGGGTGCTACGGGAACAGGTAAAACTTTTACAATTGCAAATGTTATAGCCAAAACTAATAAACCAACCCTAGTTTTAGCGCATAACAAGACTCTTGCAGGTCAACTTTATAGTGAACTTAAAGACTTATTTCCCAATAACCATGTAGAATTCTTTATTAGCTACTACGACTACTACCAACCCGAAGCCTACGTTCCTTCAAGCGACACTTATATCGAAAAAGACAGTAGTATCAATGATGAAATCGATGAACTCCGCCATGGTGCAACATCTAGTTTAATTAACAATCGTGATGTAATAGTTGTTGCTTCCGTATCTTGCATATATGGTATAGGCGATAAAGACGACTATGTTAAATCTATGCTTATCCTAAGTGTCGGTCAAAAAATAACCCGTAGTGAAATATTAAATCACTTAATCGATATGACTTATGAACGTAATGACCTTGACTTTCACCGTGGTACCTTTAGAGTTCGTGGTGATGTCATAGATATTATCCCTTCTTCTGAAAAAGCCCATGGTATTCGTATCGAATTATTTGGTGACGAAGTAGATAGAATATCTATCTTTGACCCATTAACCGGTGTAATTGAAAAAAACATCAAAAACATCTCTATTTTCCCGGCTACTCATTTTGTTACATCCAAAGAAAAACTAGACGAAGCCATCCGTCGTATTCAATCTGAACTTGACGAAAGACTAAAATACTTTAAAGAAAACAACAAACTTATTGAAGAACAACGTCTAAGAGAAAGAGTTAACTATGATATCGAAATGCTTCGTGAGACCGGTTTTTGTAATGGTGTTGAAAACTACTCTCGTCATTTAGCCTTAAGAGGTGAGGGCGAAACACCAAGTACTTTAATGGACTTCTTTCCCGATGATTTTCTCTTAGTTGTTGATGAATCTCACGTAACCTTACCCCAAGTAAGAGGGATGTATAATGGCGACAGGATGCGTAAGCAAACCCTTGTTGATTACGGATTTAGATTACCCAGTGCCCTAGATAACCGTCCCCTAAAATATGAAGAATTTGAATCTAAAATAAACCAAGTAATCTACGTATCAGCTACCCCTGGTGATTTAGAACTAGAACATACCCATAACCAGTACGTTGAACAAATTATCAGACCAACTGGACTTCTTGACCCAACTATTGAAGTAAAACCTACCGAAGGCCAAATCGATGACATAATTAATGAAATAAATATCCGTAAAGAAAAAAATGAACGCGTTTTAATCACTACACTTACAATTCGTATGGCTGAAGAACTTACTAACTACCTAAAAGAAGTTGGAATCAAAGTCGCCTACCTACATAGTGAAATTAAAAGCTTAGAACGTCTTAAAATAATTCATGATTTACGTGCCGGAAAATATGACTGTATAGTAGGAATAAACCTTTTAAGAGAAGGAATTGACATTCCTGAAGTAAGTCTAATTTGTATCATGGACGCTAATAAACAAGGCTTCCTAAGAAGTACTAGAAGTTTAATTCAAACGGTTGGTCGTGCTGCCCGTAATGCCTCTGGTCATGTTATCATGTACGCCGATACAATCTCCGAAGCCATGGAAGAAACTATTAAAGAAACCAGCCGTCGTCGTGCTATCCAAGAAGAATACAACAAAGTTCACCATATTACTCCACGTACTATTATAAAAGAAATTAAAGAAGTTGTTTCTAACGAAATAAATGACGATAACAAGAAGACTAAGACCAAAATGACTAAGAAAGAAAAAGAATTAATGTTAAATAACATTGAAACTCAAATGAAAGAAGCTGCTAAGAACCTAGATTTCGAACGTGCTATGGAATTACGAGATATCTTATTCGAACTAAAAAGCAACTAAAAATAGACCCTATAAAGGACTATTTCAGAGTGTTGACAAACTACCTATTTTG
>HF998232.1 GCA_000433255.1 Coprobacillus sp. CAG:605
TTTAGTATCTTCTTTATTTAAAAAAGGATTATTATCCATTTTTCTTGATAAAAATATAGAACGCTCTGTAAAATTAGCTAATATCGCTATTTTTAAAAATGGAAAAGGCCATGAAAACATTGTTAATGATAACGGAAGTTATGTTTTAGTTAATTCAAAATTCATATCAACAGATGGTAAAGTATCAAAGTATTGTAATAATCAATTATCACCATTATATAAGAATGACATTGTGATGGTTATGAGTGATTTGCCTAAAGGTAAAGTATTAGCAAAATGTTTTATTATAGACAAAAATAATTTATATTCATTAAATCAAAGAATATGTTCATTGACAATTGATAAAAATTGTGACCCATATTATATTTTTTATAAAATTAATAGAAATCCGTATTACTTGAAATTTGATGATGGAGTAAATCAAACGAATTTAAAAAAAGAGGATGTCTTGAATTTAATTATTGATGTTCCTAATTTAAACAATCAAAAAAAATATTCAAAATATTTAATACAAATGGATAAGAAAATATATATTGAAAACAAAAAAGTATTAAAATTACAAGAATTAAAAAAAGGCCTTATGCAAAGCATGTTTGTATAGAATAATACTGATAGACATAAACAATCACCAATTTTCAAAGCTCACATACAATATTTTAGGTGATAATCATGAAAAAAATCGTTGTTGATGCTGGCCATGGTGGCGAAGACCAAGGCGCTAGTGGTAACGGCATCATTGAAAAAGATTTGACTTTAAAAATTTCTAAGTACATGAAAGATCGTTTTGACGAATTAGGCATACCAGCATCTTTAACTAGAGATAGCGATATTACCCTTAATCCAACCGATAGGGTAGATAAAGTATTAAGCTTCTATGGCAATGGTAATGACGTAATAGTCCTTGCTAACCATATTAATGCTGGTGGTGGCGACGGTTTTGAAATCGTCTACGGTCTTCGCAACAAAGATACATTAGCCAAAAAAATAGCTCAAGAAATTGAGAACACTGGTCAAAACGTCAGGAAATATTATCAAAGAAGACTACCCAGTGATTCGTCCAAAGACTATTACTATATAATAAGAAATACTCCTAATACTGAAGCACTCCTAGTAGAATATGGCTTTCTTGATAGTACAGCTGATGATGTAAATCAATTAAAAGACAATTGGCAAGACTATGCCGAAGCTGTAGTCAAAGCCGTAACCGAGTACATTGGCGTTCCTTACTACACTCAAACCGACGAATACTACACCGTTGAAAAAGGTGACTCCCTATGGAGCATTGCTAAAAAATTTGGTACCACTGTGGATAACTTAAAATCTATCAACAACCTATCAGGTAACATGCTAAGTATCGGCCAAAAAATAAAAATTTCCGAAACAGCCTCTCCATCATCAGGTACTTACTACACCGTAAAAAAAGGCGACACCCTATATTCTATCGCTTCTAAAAATGGCTTAACAGTAAATGAACTAAAAAGTCTCAACAACCTTGCTACCAACACCCTAACCATTGGCCAAAGCCTGCTAATTGATAAAGCCCCATCCCAATCAACTGACATTACAACATACACGGTAAAAAAAGGCGACAGCCTATATAAAATTGCCAAACAATATAATACAACCGTAAGTAACCTCATGACTATCAACAATTTAAAGTCGTCAAATCTATCTATTGGTCAAAAACTAAAAGTACCAGTTTCCAGCACCACTACATCCCAAAACATCTACACCGTAAAATCTGGTGATACCTTATATTCAATTGCCCGAGCCAACAACACAACCGTCAGCGACCTAATTGCTAAAAACAATCTATCAACGAGTACTTTATCCGTTGGCCAAAAATTGTTAATTTAAAAAACTAATATAGTTCCTTACAGACCCCAGGCTCAGGCTTATAAAAACAATGATTTTTATACCTTCCGGCATTCCTTTGGCCGTACCATAAATCTTTACAACTTTCCCCTGATCTCGGCGCATAAAACCATAACGCATCAGTTGCCGGATAAAAATACTCGCCTCTTAAAACTCTTTTAGCCAAATCCTTTTCTTTAGTAGTCGAAGTACTTTGAAACAAACTAGAATTAATTCCACTAAACTGATTAGCTTGATAAATGGCATCATTAACACTTCTAATATTTTTAAAAGTCAAACAATTAGCAATAACTCGGTTAACAACCACATTTCCAACCATTAGCATTCCAAGATTACCTTCTGCCAACGCCTCAGCCCGCATTATCCTAGCCAACAAATCCAACTCCTTCGAAGAATAATTAACTAACATAAAAAATCACCTAAATAAGTATATGCCACTATACTAAAATTTAGGTAATCAAAGTTTTATCTTTATAAAAGGGTGTTCATAAATTTTAATTATACAAAATAATAAATATAAATTATAAAATAGATACATAAATCGTCAAAATGTTGTCTATTTTTTAAAAGTATGTAAATATGAAAGAATTTTATGATAAACTAAAGTTGGTGAGAATATGAATTGGTTTTTAACATTTTTATTTATTTTTTATATTGGCTGTACAGCAGGATGGATAATGGAATTTTTCTTCCGCCGTGCCGTATCAGGCCACTGGGTCAATCCGGGTTTCCTAGTAGGGCCATATCTTCCTATCTATGGCTTCGGTTTAACTGCCTTAACAATAATATACTTGCTTTTTAGAAATCTAGCCGTACATCCTATTATCGTAATTTTACTAATGGGCGCAACTATGACTCTAATAGAATTTATTGGCGGTTTATCATTTATAGATGGAAAAGGCGTTAAACTTTGGGACTATTCCAACGAGTGGGGTAACTATAAAGGTATAATATGTCCTCTGTTTTCCGCAATCTGGACCGGTATTGCTGCTATCTACTATTTCTTCTTAGCTAGTCCCATCTTAAATCTCTTAAAATGGTTTTCCAACAACCTCGCTTTCTCATTCGTCTTAGGAGTTTTCTTCGGTGTCATAGTAATTGACTATGTCTACTCAACTAAACTACTTAAAAAGATTAAGAAATATGCTAAAGAAAATGAACTTGATGTTAAACTTGAAGAACTTCGTGTTTACGTTCAAGAACAACAAAAACGTCGTCAAGAAAAATACTCTTTCATATTATCATTTAAACAAAATAAACCTTTAAAAGAATTCTTAGACGACTATAAAAAGAGCAAAAGTACCAAAAAGACCTTCAAATTATTTAGAAAGAATTAATTATCTCCTAGGAGGTAGTTTTTTTAATTTCTATCTTTTTTGCTATCTTTATTATCTTCCACAGTCTTAGTAACATTAATATCTTCATTATTCTTTAAATCGCCAAATCTTTCTTTTAAAAATTCAGGTATTTTAATTCCCATCTTTGCCCAATTTTCTAATATTGATATTCCTTCATTAGCAATAAACATTAAAGTTATTCCATGCCTTATATAACCATCACTACTTATTAAAACATCCAAAGCCCCAGCAACAACGACGAGTAAAATATACCCAATTTTTTTAATTATACCTTTAGCGCTAACATTACTACTAAGTTTACCTTTATATATTGCCCCAAGTACTCCCGTAATATAATCTATTCCAATAAAAAGTAACAACATCTTAAAAAGTATATCACATCCACCAAGTATCGATGTCATAAATGAACTATCCATAAATTTTCCTCATTTCTTAATCTTACTCTATTGTATGTACTTTAAAATAATTTTCATAATCAATAAGCCTAAATATTAATTCGTATTAAATAAAAAATAGTTAAAATTAGCAGAACATGTTGACAAGTGCTAGAAAGTGTACTATTATTTACTTAGCAATTGTGATACACAAGTGCTAGAAAGCGTGATAAAAATGAAAAAGAAAGAATTCAAAGCCGAATCCAAAAAACTAATGGATTTAATGATTAATTCTATTTATACAAACAAAGAAATATTTTTAAGAGAAATTATCTCTAATGCCAGTGATGCCATTGATAAACTACATTACATGTCCTTAACTGACAAAGATATTAAAATTGATAAGAAAAAACTATCTATTACCATTACACCTAACAAAGAAGCAAAAACTTTAACTATTAGTGATAATGGTATTGGTATGACTAAAGAAGAACTAGAAACTAACTTAGGTACTATTGCCAAGAGTGGTTCCCTAGACTTTAAACAAGAAAATGCCAAGAAGAAAGATATCGATATAATCGGACAATTTGGTGTTGGATTCTACTCAGCCTTCATGGTTTCTGACAAAGTAGAAGTTATATCTAAAAAATATGGTAGCGAAGAAGCTAATATCTGGACTTCAACTGGTATTGATGGTTACACAATAGAGCCAACTTCTAAAGAATCTTATGGTACTGATGTTATTTTATACTTAAAAGATGATACCGAAGACGAAAAATATTCTAAGTACCTTGAAACCTACGAACTAGAAAGCCTAATTCGTAAATATAGTGACTATATAACTTATCCAATTCAAATGGAAGTTGAACATCAACATCTTAAAGAAAAGAAAAACAAAGACGATAAAGACGAATACGAAACAGTTAAAGAAATAGAAACTATTAACTCGCTAATTCCTCTTTGGAAAAGAGACAAAAACAAAATAACTGACGAAGAGTATAAAACCTTCTATAAGGATAAATTTAACGACTATGAAACTCCAATAACTAAAATTCATACCAAAGCCGAAGGAACTATTGAATACACATCTCTAATTTATATTCCTTCCCATGCTCCATATGATTTCTATACTAAACAATACGAAAAAGGGCTTCAACTATACTCTAATGGAGTACTAATTATGGAAAAATGTGCTGACCTTCTACCAGACTATTATAGCTTTGTTAAAGGCGTTGTTGATTCGCCAGACTTATCTTTAAATATTTCCCGTGAAACCCTACAACAAAATCGTATCCTTAAAACTATTGCTAAGTCAATTGAATCTAAGATTAAAGCTGAATTAGAACGTCTTTTAAATAATGATAGAGAAGCCTACAATAAATTCTATAAGGAATTTGGTATGCAATTGAAATATGGTGTCTACAACAACTTTGGCATGGATAAAGACAAACTAGAAGATTTAATTATGTTTGCATCTTCTAAAGATGGTTCATACAAGACTCTTGCTGAATACGTAAAAGACATGAAAGAGGGTCAAAAAGAAATTTACTATGCATGTGGTGAATCTGTAGCAAAAATAGATCTATTACCTCAAGTTGAAGCTGTTAAAGATAAAGGATATGAAATTTTATACTGTACAGAATATGTTGACGAATTTACTATTATGACCTTAAGAAAATATAAAGACTTTGAATTTAAAAATGTCTGCAACGATTCTATCGACTTAGATACTAAAGAAGAAAAAGAAGAACTAGCTAAGAAAAACGACGAAGCTAAAGATATGTTTAAAACCATGGCTGAAGCCGTTAGTGAAGTTAAATCAATAAGATTTACTAATAAATTAAAAAATCACCCAGTATGCTTAAGCAGTGACGGTGAAACAGTATGCTTAAGCAGTAACGGTGAAATATCTGTAGAAATGGAAAAAGCTATGAATGCCATGCCTTTTGATAATGACGTTAAAGCAAGTAAAGTCCTAGAAATAAATGAAAATCACCCAATTGCTAAAAAATTAGAAAATCTATATAATACCGACAAAGAAGAACTAAAAAATATGACTAAAGTATTATATGCTCAAGCAAGATTAATTGAAGGTTTAAGTATTGAAAATCCAACTGAAATAAGTAATCTTATTTGTGAATACTTATCTAAATAGGTGTCTAAATGACTTTTAAAAGCCTATTCAATAGTATGATGCCCAACAAAAATGGCCTAGACGAACTAACCACTCTTAACTTTATTATTTTAATCATTTTACTAATATTTGACATCTTTATTAACAATATTTATCTAAGTTTATCCATAGTATTATTTGTCTTTCTAATAATCTTTCGCACTTTATCTACTAATAAAACCAAAAGATCCAAAGAAAATAAATGCTATTTAAATATCGTAAACAAGCCAGCAAAGAAATTTAAATTATACAAAGATATAATTAAAAATTATAATACTAGCCTTTATAAAAGATGTCCTAAGTGTAAGCAAATTTTGAAACTTCCTTTACAAAAGGGTAAACACAATGTTATATGTCCAAACTGTAAAAATAAGTTCGAAGTAAAATGTAATCGTAATGAAAAAGTTAAAGCTGAAGTAATTAAGAACCACAAATAATGGTTCTTTTTTTGTATACAAATGGTAAATTTTTAAAATGTGAATGGGTACTAATGATATTGTTATAAGTAGAGGGCGATAGAATGAAAATATTACTTGATGATATCTTAGATGATGAAATAAAAGAATATCTGTTAAGTCAAAATGGAATTAATAGTGTAAAACTTAAAAATAAAGACTTTAAAACTGAAGTTAGTATAGAATGCGACGATAATATTTCACATTTAATTATTATGAAATATATAGATTTATTTCAACAAAATAAATATCCAACAATATTAGAATTTAATAAAGCATTCAAAAATAAAACTAAAAAATTAAAATATGTTGTTAAAGATATGTGCTGTGAATATTGCTATAAATCATTGGTTATGAATTTATTCGAAAAAGAATTTATCAATTCAGTAAAATCAAATTTTGATTTTTATAAACCAGCATTTAATGTTGAACTTGAAGTTGAATATATAAATTATACAGAAGATGAGTTAATACAGATAATTAAAGAAAATTTATAAAATTAAAATGATTTTGAATTATATTAATTTAAATAAAAATGAATTCTTTGATAATGCTAAAGTTACTTTTGATACTTTAAGTACTAACTTTAAAGATACTCTGGCATATCTTAAAACACAAAGAAGTGTGGTTTGGAACAGAGAATAAGGATATGAAACAGAACTTAAATATTTTAAGTTAAGCGAAAAATTACACGAAGAAATTCAAAAGTATGCAAGTATGGAAAAATAATTGGAAAGCGAGTTTGGCGATTCTTATGCAGCCGCAATAGAAGTTCATAATACCAAGTATAGCGAAATAAATAAAACATACAAAAATTTATTTGGATTAGATAAAAATATGAAATTGGAAAATAAAACTGACTTAGGTACTGACGAATGTATAGTAAAATATAAGTCAGTATTCAAGGAAGACTACAACGGAAACTATTATTGGGTATCTAGCGAACCTGTAGAAGAATAGATAAGGTGCTATTCTTTTTTTGAGCCTAGAACATTTTGGTATACAAATGGTAAATTTTCAAAATGGGGGGGGTACTAATGATATTATTATAAATAGAAGGAGTATATATGAAAAAGGGAGTAAAAATAACAATTGGGTTTTTAGGCATAGGACTAATCTTTGCCCTAGGTATAGGTGGGAGATATTACCTATCATCTAAAAACAATCAGCCAAGTAATAAAAATAATTCACAAATAAAAGAACCACAGCAAGACAATGAAGAACAAGCACCTAAAATAGAAACTTTGAATATAAATGATTCACTTGTAAAGGATTTATATTCAAGAAGAACAAATTATCATGTAGCAACTAAAGTTACATATGAAAACTTAAATGAAAACAAAAAAATGTATGCGGATTTAACTGACGTTAATGACCACGAGTATAGTAGCTATTCTAAAAAAATGTGCGAAAAATTGTTAAATAGTGGCAATAACTATATGAAAGATGATTACGACGGTTGTATTTCTAGTGGAGGCTATAACGCAGCAGACGAACCATTGATAAAATATATTTTGACATCAGATATAAAAAATAATAATTTAAAGTATTTTGGAACAGTAGAAAACCTACCTCAATCTTATTATTTAGAACGTGACGGAAGAAAACTTAGTGAGTGTTACTTAGCACAATATAATTCCATTAAAGATAATTACCTAGTATATAATGGCGGTTGTATGTTTATGGATTTTCAGTCGGTTGGCGTAAACGAATTAACAAAAGCTGAAAAAATAGACGATACAATAATTTTGTATGATAATTATTTACTTGGTGTATGGGATAATAGTGGAAACTACGATTTTTATAGAGATGAAGATAAAATAAATGAAATAGGACAATACGAGGTGTACATAGACGATTATGGTAATGTTGATATTGAACAAAAAGCTTTAGCAAAAGTAAGAAAATATAAGCATATGTATAAATTAGATAAAACAACAAATAACTATTACTGGGTATCTAGTGAACCAATCGAATATAACGAATAATTATAATAAAAATACAAAGTACTATAATGGTACTTTTTAAAATATATTTAATTAGCACTCATACTTGACAAGTGCTAATTTTAGAGTATAATATATAAACAGAAAGGGTGATAAATATGTATAATACTCAAGAAGAAAATGAAAACGTATTAGAAAAATACGGTCGAAATATAAATGAAGAATGTAAAAAAAGAAAGCTAGACCCTGTAATTGGTCGTGACGAAGAAATTCGAAGCATTACAACCATTCTATCTAGAAAAACTAAGAATAATCCTGTTTTAATAGGTGAACCGGGAGTAGGTAAAACAGCCATAGTAGAAGGTTTAGCCCAAAGAATAATTAAAGGAGATGTTCCATCTAGTCTTAAAAATAAGACCATTTGGGAACTAAACATGGCCTCATTAATAGCGGGTGCTAAATATCGTGGTGAATTTGAAGAACGTCTAAAGAAAGTTCTTGATGAAATAAAAAAGAGCGAAGGCAACATAATTATGTTTATCGACGAAATTCATATGA
Organism: Coprobacillus sp. CAG:605; assembly: GCA_000433255.1. Classification (GTDB taxonomy): domain Bacteria; phylum Bacillota_I; class Bacilli_A; order RF39; family UBA660; genus CAG-605. Next base: position 8,740 of record HF998232.1, read on the forward strand.
TAGTAGGAACTGGCGCTATTGAAGGTGCCATGGATACCGGAAATATTCTAAAACCAATGCTAGCACGTGGCGAAATTCATGTAATAGGGGCTACAACTCTAAATGAATATCGAAAATACATCGAAAAAGATGGGGCTTTAGAACGTCGTTTTCAAAAGATAATTGTCAGCGAACCAAACGTTGAGGATACTATAACTATCTTAAGAGGTTTAAAAGAACGTTTCGAAATCCACCATGGTGTAACAATTCAAGATAAAGCTTTAGTATCAGCAGCAACGCTATCTAATAGATATATAACCGATAGATTTTTACCAGACAAAGCCATTGACTTAGTTGACGAAGCTTGTGCTACAATCCGTGTCCAAATGGACTCCGTTCCAACCGCCTTAGATGAACTAACCAGAAAAATCATGCGTCTTGAAATTGAAAGAGAAGCTATCAAAAAAGAAAAAGACGAGCTATCTTTAAAACGTAAAGACGAAATTGATAAAGAACTTTATGATTTAAAACTTCAAGAAACTGACCTTAAAACTAACTGGGAACGTGAAAAATCAATCAACGACAACATCAAGAATAAAAAAGAAGAAATTAACAAAGCTCGTTTTGACTTAGAACAAGCCGAAAATAACTATGATTTAGAAAACGCTGCTAAACTACGTCATGGTACCATTCCAAGATTAGAAAAAGAGCTAGAAGACTTAAAAGCTCAAAGCAAAAACCGTCTTTTAAGTGATACCGTAACCTCAGATGATATAGCAAATGTTATTAGTAAATGGACCAATATTCCTATTGCTAAATTAATTAGTAGCGAAAAAGAAAAGCTATTACATTTAGAAGAAAATCTAACTAAAAGAGTTAAAGGCCAAGAAGAAGCTCTTCGCCTAGTAAGTGAAGCTATAATTCGTAGCCGTAGTGGTATTAAAGACCCTAATCGTCCAATTGGTTCCTTTATTTTCCTAGGGCCAACTGGTGTTGGTAAAACTGAAGTTGCTAAATCTCTAGCTTATGAACTATTCGACGATGAACATCATATGGTAAGAATAGATATGAGTGAATATATGGAAAAATACTCTGTTTCTAGACTTATCGGTGCTGCTCCTGGGTACATTGGCTATGAAGAAGGTGGCCAACTAACTGAAGCTGTTCGTCGTAACCCTTATAGTATTATCTTATTCGACGAAATCGAAAAAGCTCATCCAGATGTTCTAAATCTATTACTTCAAATCTTAGATGATGGCCGTTTAACAGACTCTAATGGCCGTACTGTGGACTTTAAAAATACTATTATAATAATGACATCAAACGTAGGTAGTGAACATATCCTAAATGGTGAAGATGATAAGGTAATGACTGAATTACATAAATACTTCAAACCAGAATTTATAAACCGTGTTGACGAAGTAATAATCTTCAAAAAATTAACTAAAGATGTATTATCTTCTATCTTAGATAAAATTATTGGTGAAATTGAAAATCGACTAAAAGATTTAAATGTTAAAATCTCTTTAACTGGTGCTGCTCGTGAATACTTTATAAATAATGGTTACGATGAGTTCTATGGGGCAAGACCATTAAAACGTTTAGTTAATCGTGACTTAGAAACTTTAATTGCAAAGAAGTTAATTAATAACGAAGTAAAATATGGCCAAACCATTACTGTTGACTGCCAAAATGATACAGTAACATTAAAATAATGGCTGTGGATAACTTAGAAATTATCAACAAGTGCTTGATAAATCATGAAAAATTATATATAATGATATTATCAACGCACGAATAGAGGAATAGTTCAGTTGGTAGAACGTCGGTCTCCAAAACCGAATGTCGTGGGTTCAAGTCCTGCTTCCTCTGCCATTTGTAAATTACCGATTTAATCTTAATTATGAGATTAGATCGTTTTTTTTTAATTATTTAAACTATATCTAAGTGTCAAACATCCTACTGGCACTTTTTAATTTGCTTTACCCTCTAGACAAACCAGCATAAAAAATATATAATACCCTATCTGCAAAGGAGAAAATTATATGAATAAAGAAATAATTGCTTATGACATTAACGGCTACCCACTACATGAAAATGATATTATATACAAAGCTTGGTACAATGATTCACCTCATGACCCAAGAATATACATAATCTTAAAAAGCCCATACGGCTTTTACTACATATCAAGCTACCTTGATGAGTGCCATTATCAAGAAATTAATGAATATGAAGGACTTCCTTTGAAAAATCGTACCATAAGAAAAGTATATAATATCAAATGTGCCAAATACTTTGAATATCATGAACCAACCCGTTTGGTAACACCCCAAGACGAAAAAATTCTACTACGTACTTTAAAACGAAAAAAGAAACCAAGCTCTAAAATTTGAACTTGGTTTTTAATATACAAAAAACACTCATTTACGAGTGCTTAAAATCTAAAGTAAATAAATGGGTTATAACTAGAAGCTAAAATAAAGATAATAGATACAATAAATAAAATCATATAACAAATATCGACCCATAGACTACCCTTATCAAAAAACTTCTTTACCAAGTCCGTTGAGCAAACACAAGCCAAAACAAACAAGATAATCGTTCGAACTTTAAATATTTGTAAGTGAAATAACAACTTAACATTTCCTAAACCATACCCGCCAACTAAAGCCTTAAATACCATTAATAACTTATCAAAGTCTGTAAAGTAGAATATTATCCAGCCAATAACGACAATCCCTAGAGTAATAAAATGACTCCAGAACTTAGGAATTTTCTCCATAAAATCTTTAAAAACATATTTTTCTAATATCAACAAAATTCCATAATACAATCCCCATAAAATAAAGTTCCAACCAGCGCCATGCCATAACCCCGTAAGTCCCCAAACAACCAGTAAATTAAAAATATGACGTCCCTTACTAACACGATTACCCCCTAAAGGAATATAAACATAATCTCTAAAGAAACTTGATAACGAAATATGCCACCTGCGCCAAAAATCAGTTACACTACGAGCCATATAAGGAAAATTAAAATTCTCTAAGTAATGAAAACCAAGCATTCTTCCAAGCCCAATAGCCATATCACTATATCCCGAAAAATCAAAATAAATCTGTAAAGTATAGCAAATACCCCCAATTAAAACCCCAATAAAACCAACCTCACTTATACTAGAACCAAATAAAGTATCACAAACATACGCCATTTCATTAGCGAGTATTGCTTTCTTAGCTAACCCCAAAATAAATCTCTTAATTCCAATATTAAAATCTTTCCAACTCTCTGTTCGTCTTTCTAACTCCTCATTAACTGTCGAATACCTAACAATAGGACCCGCAATCAATTGCGGAAACGCACTAATATAACAGCCTAAATTAATTAAACTTTTCTGTACTGGTACACACCCACGATATACATCAACAACATAAGTTAAAATTTGAAAGGTATAAAAACTAATTCCAATCGGTAAGCTTAAACTTAAAAACTTTATATTCAAGTTAAAGACATTATTAATACTCCCTAAAAAGAAATTACTATATTTAAATAAGAATAACAACCCCAAGTTAAATACACACGCCACTACCAGCCATAACTTTTTATTATTTTTTCTATCCATAATAATAGCAATAAAATAATTCACTACAATAGATAATATCATTAAACTTAAATAAATTGGCTCTCCATAACCATAAAACAAAAGTGAAAATACTAACAAAACAATATTTCTAATCTTTCTTTTCCTTGGTATAAAATAACATACTAAGAATAATGGTAAAAAACAAAATAAGAAAACTAAACTCGAAAATACCATTATTTAATTCTCCCTTCTAAATTATAATTATACTGATCAAACATCATTGATCCACCTTCATATAAGAACAACACTTTCTTAATATTACGTTCCTTCATATATTCTTCTAAGTTCAAATCTTCCTTTTTCCACTTATCATATCTTAAATTAACTACATAAGTCTTATTAAACGAAGATGCAATTAAATAATCAATTTGCCAAGCATAAGAATCACTTAAAATCAATAAATTTTCTTCCTTATCTTTATGATAATCATAACAAATCTCACCATACTGCCCATTAAAATATTGAACATAATAATCATAATATAAATAATCTCTATCTAATCTAATTTGACGAGGCTTAAATACCACGCTAGCCTGCTTACCATTTACTAAAACATCATAATCTAACTTTTTATCAATATCCAATATGTAATCATAAGTCTTATTATTTAAAACACTCTTAGCCATACTACCATAAAATTTTCGTTCCCTCTTGTTAACAACTTCTAAATTATCCACAGGCGCCTTTCCTAGAATATCCATGATATCATAATATCCTGCTAACGCCCCATTCATATTCCAATGGTGATCAGTCTTATAAAAGTAATTCTTATATTGCTCTAACGAGGTAATATCCATATTAGCAACCTTTATCTTTGAACTTAACTTATCCTTAAAAATATCCACATAACTATTTAAATTATTATCTTTTATCTTCGTCAACTCATATCTTGTTGGAAAGTACAAATACATATCAATATCCAAGTTAGCAAGCTTATTAAACATCGCCACTTGCATATCTAATCTCTTATCTAACTCATCTTTACTATATTGATTTTCTAAGTAATAAAAATCATTCTCTTTATTATAAAAGATATATTCATTATCACTATTAGTTTTTAAAGGAACTTCTTTATACAAAAAACTATTCATATAATAATTAAAATTTTGATACAACCCATTTAAACCATTATAAAAAGGAAACGAATTAGTAACTTCATTTTCTAATCTATTTTTAACAGCATTAACTTTGTTGCTTACTTTATCCCCAATATTTTTTTCAGCAACCGGCTCAAATGCCACCTGATTATCATTACTTGTTTTTGTAACAACACCAACATGTACTAACATAAAATGCACTGGGATATATAAACAAACACCGCCTATTATCCCACAAAAAAATGCATTAAATATCTTATCTCTCTTCATAATCACCATTCCTGCTTTTTATTTTATCATAAACCTTCAAAAAAGTAGATATTATTTGCCTAAGATATGATATGATTATAGTAGAGGAGGAGAATATGAAAAAATTAAGAAATTTGTTGCTTTGTTTAAGTATGGGGTGCTTACTATTTACGACGAAAGTTCAAGCCTTAGAAACTAAAGAATACTTCAATAGTGCCGAAAACGTTACGGAAAATGTTAACATCAACCATAGCTACTTCACATCGGGAAATAATGTTAACAGTAAATCCCAAGTCCAAGGTATCCATTTAATTGCGGGAAATAATCTTGAGCTTCAAGGTACTAGTGAATACTTACTAGTAGCTGGTAACGTCATAAACATCAATAATACGATAGAAAGAGATATCTTTGTAGCTGGAAATGCCATAAATATTGGTAAACAATCTTCAATTGGTCGCGACCTATTTGCTGCGGGAAATACTTTAACTATCAGTGCTAACTTATCCGGAAATTCATTCCTTGCGGGAAATACAATCAATATTGATGCTGATACCATAAACGGCGATATTACCATAAGTGCTAAAGAAATAAATATTGCATCTAACACAATTATAAATGGTACTTTAAAATACAATAGTGATGCTACATTTAATTCAAATACCACCAATATCGGTGAGGTTAAAACTTATGAAACAAAAAACATCGACGAAACTACCGTTTTAAGTGTCCTAAATGACTTTGTTTATGCCTTATTAACATTCGTATTTCTAGGCTTTGCCCTTAACTTACTATTCCCAGGTATCTTCAAATCCCTAGACAAAAAACTATCCGCTAATGAAATATTCAACAATACTTGGAATGGTCTACTATTTATGTTTGCTGTCCCTATCGTATCAATTATTTTACTAGCAACTATAATTGGTGTACCTATAGGTATAATATCCTTACTAATCTATGTTATTATGTTATATCTATCAGTTCTTATTTCATCAACATACCTAGGTAAATTAATTACGAAAAAGATATTTGATAAAAAACAAAGCCCATATTTAGAAATATTTATCGGTTGTATTCTTACTAAACTAGTAAGCCTAATTCCAATAGTATCAGTAATTTATACAATATTCCTTGTATTATTCGGTCTAGGTTTAATCTACAACATGATACTTAAAGTACGTAAGAAAAATATCTAACAAAAAATACTAAGTGCGATTACTTAGTATTTTCTTTATTTTCAGTTTTCTTTTTATCTTTTAAATACATTTTGTTAATTAATTTTACCTTAACGCCTTTTTCTCTAGCAAAGCATTTCTTTACGCCTTCTGGTAAATTTTTCTTATATACCTTCATTATTTCCACCTCACAAACTAAATTTCTAGCCCATTATACCACAAACTAGCTAATTATTTCAATTTTTTTCTCACATTTTCCTTTTGCGTTACCTCAATAACTCTTTTATAAAGTCCCGCTAGCTCCTTTGAACTAAAAAACTCTCTATTAAGTTGAATATATAATAACTTAATTGCTCTTTCATCATAATACATCTCTTTATCAATATTAGTATTGGTATTTTTAACTATCGCATTAAACCCTGCAACAGCCTCTTCATTAATAGGAGTTTCAATAAACTGAATAACACTATCTCTTCTCATATAAAAAGCATCACGCACCTCTTTAATTTGGCGCTTAACACTCTCATATAAATTTCTAATTTGTTTAAATTTCATAATAATTCCTTTCTCGAATTGTAAATTATTCTACCACGTTCACTTCATATTGTAAATATTTTAGAAAGCCTCTATAATTAAAGTAGAGGTACTATATGAAAAAAATAAATATCACAGTTAATTTAAAAAATAAACAAGACTTATACAATCCCTATAATAACTCTATCTTAAATGATAACCTAAGTTCTTACTTACTAAACTCCTTACGAGGCCTTGGCCTTAAAGAAAAAGTCCAAATAACCATTATCCATACCGAAGATATCTCCCTAGAAGAACAAAAAAATATCGAAAACATCATTCATACTAATTTCTATCGCATTGATTTTGAAGATGCCATCCATACAAAAGCCTACCATATTCGTGCTATTATCTTACTAATTGTTGGCATTATCTTACTTTGGATATCTTATTACTTAAATACTAATAATATCTATATTATTGAAGAATTAATACTTATACTAGGTTGGGTTGCTATCTGGGAAGTTGCTGACTATCTACTTTTTGAAGATACCAAAAATAGAATTAAAAGTAAAAGAATAGACGAATTAACTAAAGCTACTATTAAGTTTATCAAGGAGGATAACTAATGAAAAAATATCTTAGTGAATACATTAAATATATCGACGATATTATAAAAAATGGCCAAGTAACCAAAGAAATACTTGATACCCATCTAATAAAAATAACTTTCTTTCAACACGAACGCCTAATTCACTTACTTGTAACATTATTCTACGCTCTGTTTACCTTAGCTTTCCTAGCCTTAGGCACTATCCATTACATTTTCTTCATTATTTTCTTAATTTTAATAATCTTCTTAATATTCTATATTTTTCATTACTTCTTCCTAGAAAACAGCGTTCAATATCTCTACAAACAATATGATATCTTAAAACACTCCCTAAAATAATATAATGTCTTAGGACGTGGTTTTATGAAACAATTTCCACCGAACATTAATCCTGAGTTATTTTCAACAATTGGCGCTATAACAGGCTTTATCTTAGAAAGTGATTTTGATGCCAACGAACTAAATTCTATTGGTAACTGGATAATCTTAGTAGGTCAATTCATGCTAACCACGGCCGCTCAACAACAGCTAATAAATGCTAGATATCAAAATAATACCGGTAGTAAAATCAAATCTGATGCCCATGACCATACCAAAAAAAACAGCGAATACGCGACTAAAGAAGACTTTGCCAAAATAATAACCTGGCTTCGCCAAGTAGAACAAGAACTTACTAAATATACCCAACAATAAATTGTCTGAAACATAAAAATATGTTAAGATATAAAAGAATAGAAAGAGGATATTATGAAAATACTAAGAAACATTATTCGCATTTTTGCAGCCATACTACTTATTGCTAACTTTATTCTTATTTTATCAACTAGATATGAAATCTTTAACGTAAGAACGATAAAAAATACTGGTGATTACATGAACCCTACAATTAAAGATAATGATCTTGTCGTTTCTCTAAAAAAATCTTCTTATAAAAAAGGAGAAATTATCTTAGTTAAACAAACCGACGAATACTATATTTCAAGAATTACTAACATTGATAATTACTCAGTAGATACTAAAGATGATAATCGTACTACAAAAAACTCCTTAAAAAACATCAATGATATCGAAGGAAAAGTCGTTTTAGTCATTAACAAAGAAGTAATGATGCTATATATTATAACCATTGCTTTAGTATGTTTATTATTAGTTAGCGATATGTTCATAACTTTAAGTACATCAACAGAAACCAACCCACTTTAAAAGCCCGAATTACTTCGAGCCTTTTTTCTTTTTCTTCTTCTTATCCTCAGTTTTATCTTCAATAACTACAGCATCAACTGCACCCTTAGGGTTCTTTTTATCATTCTTAGAAACCTTAATTGCTGTAACTTCCGTCATACTCTTACGATTAAAAATATAACCAAATATCTCTAAACCAGCATAAATCATTAAAATAATACCAATAGCTTGAAAAGCCAAGTTAGCTTCCAAAATAGTGTATAACCCACCACCTATTAACAAAATAGCGATACCCAACATTACATAAAATTTACTAGTTTTCTTATCAACATACAAAGCATTAATTAAACGATTAATTCCACTAAATAGTATCCAACCACCAATAACTAATCTTACTAACCATTCAATAACTTCCGCTAAAAGAATAAATACTACCCCAATAACAATAGCCACAATTCCTAAAACCATCCCTGACGAAGTCGTATCACTATCTCTTTTAACATCCATATAATTTTTAATACAACTAATAGCGCCACTAATGATAATGACTCCCCCAAGTACCCTTGATACAATTACTACTACCGCATCAGGATTAGTATACATAATAGCGCCTAAAATTAAAAAAATAATCGAACTAACTAAGGACGCTATACTATTATAAGTTTTAACTTCAATTTTCATAATTTCCTCATTTCTAACAAAATTATACAACAAAATACTATCTGTTTTCAACTAGTTATGATACAATAATAAAAGAAAGTAGGGATAATATGAATTCTAACAATAATTTACCTAAATTAAACAATGACACTACTAGTGAAACTTCTATTTTTAAGAAAGTCACATCTCTAAATGATAAGAATGCTACTTCAAGTACTTTGAATTATAAAAAAGATGATACAAAGAACTTCGATACCCAAGATAATGACACCCTAAAAACTGTAATTAAAGCTTCTATCGATTACATCAAAACTGCTAATAGTCAAAATATCTTTAAACTTCTAACTGAGCTAATCTTTGTTCTTGTTTTCGTTATAATAGTAAAGTTTCCTTTTGACTTAATAATTGACCTTGGTCATAACATATTCACCGCACTAGGGATAGACTATACCAGTAACGCTCTTGCTTTTTGGAACATTTCTTTTAATGTTTTATACACCATAATTGGACTTTGCTTGTATGCCTATTTATATAAGGAAAGAGTATACAAAAATGTTATCAAAAAAAATAATAATTCTAAGAAAGCCCCGACTAAATAAGGCTTTTTCTTTTTCTAACTAAATAATTTCTTAAACAAAATGAAAACTTTCTCTTGTAATTTCCATTAAATTGTAGTAATATCTACTAAGTATTAAACGGAGGTTGTTTATATGGATAAAATTATTAATATTGCAGTTGTTGCCCATGTTGATGCTGGAAAAAGTACTTTAGTAGATGCCTTATTAAATCAAAATGGTGTTTTTAGGGATAACGAAGTAGTTAATGCTCAAGTTATGGATAGTAACGACTTAGAAAGAGAAAGAGGTATTACTATCTATTCTAAAAACTGTGCGATTAGATATAAAGATTATAAGATTAATATTGTCGATACCCCAGGACATGCTGATTTTTCTAGTGAAGTAGAGCGTATTATGCGTACTGTTGATACAGTTATTTTAATTGTCGATGCTAAAGAAGGGCCAATGCCTCAAACTAGATTCGTTCTTAAAAAAGCTTTAGAACAAAACTTAAGACCAATTCTATTTATTAATAAGATAGATAAAAAAGATGCTCGTCCTGAAGAAGTAGTTAACATGACTTTTGACTTATTCATGGAACTTAACGCTACTGACGAACAATTAGATTTCCCAATTGTTTATGGTGTTGCTAAAGAAGGTAAGGCTACTCTAGATTTAAATCACTTAGAAGATAATATTGACCCATTACTAGATACTGTTTTAAAACAAGTTGAACCATTTAAAGGTGATGTAAACGATAATCTACAAATGCAAATCTCTCAATTAGACTATGATTCTTTCATCGGACGTTTAGGAATTGGCCGTATTAATAAAGGTAAAATTAGAACTGGTGAAATGGTTACTTTATGCCGTAATACAGGCGCTGTAGAATCATTTAGAATTTCTAAGTTATTTGTTAATGAAGGTATTAAGAGAAAAGAAGTTCAAGAAGCTTATTATGGAGATATCGCTGTAGTAGCTGGTTGTAAAGACATTTCGATCGGTGATACATTATGTCCACAAGGCGTAACTGACCCTCTTCCTCCAATTATAATCGAAAGACCAACTCTTTCTATGAACTTTATGGTAAACTCTTCACCATTCGCTGGTCAAAGTGGTAAATTCTTAACTTCTCGTCATATTAAAGAAAGATTAGAAAAAGAATTAGAAACTAATGTTGGTTTAGAAGTAGAAGAACTACCTGGCACTGATGGCTTTAAAGTATCTGGTCGTGGTGAACTACACTTATCAGTTCTTCTAGAAGAAATGCGTAGAGAAGGATACGAATTATGTGTATCTAAACCAGAAGTTCTATATGAAGAAATTGACGGTAAAAAATGTGAACCATTTGAAAGAGTAATTGTTAATACGCCAAGTGATTATGCTTCAACAATAATTGCGGACTTACAAGAAAGAAAAGCTACCTTAGAAATCATGACTAACGCTGAAGATAACTACACTCACTTAGAGTTTAGTGCTCCAACAAGAGGCTTAATTGGTTATCGTAGTGCTTTCATTACTAATACTAAAGGTGAAGGAATTATGGTAAGATCATTTGACTCTTACAAACCATATGTTGGTGAAATTCATGGCCGTAAAAATGGTGTTCTAGTTTCTATGGAAACAGGAAAAACTCTTGGTTACTCACTATATAACTTACAAGACCGTGGTCAATTAATTGTTGGACCTGCTACTGATGTTTATGTTGGTATGATAGTAGGTATTAACAATCGTGATAATGATTTAAATGTTAACCCATGTAAGAATAAAGAAATGTCTAATACCCGTAGTAAAGCTGCTGACGATGCTATCGCTTTAGTTACTCCTAAAACATTTAGTTTAGAAGAAGCTTTAGAGTTTATTGAAGATGACGAATACGTTGAAGTAACTCCAGCCGTAATTAGACTTCGTAAAAAAATTCTTGACCCTAATGAAAGATTTAGAGTTAACAGAAAATAATATTATATTACAGGCATATATTTAAATAGTTTGCTTAAAATATAATTGGAACTATAAAAAACTAGTTGCAAAAACCAATAATTATGGTATACTACTAGTGAAAGAACTTTTATAGTTCCATAAAAAAAGAGATACATTTGACTTTGCGTGTTAGATGTTTCTCAGCCCATTTTTAAAACGGTCGAGACACCTATTCTTAGTTGAGTAGGTGTCTCTTTTTCTCTTAACGAGAAATTTATTTCCTTTTTGAGGAACCGGTAATTTTGTCTATTAAGACTAAAACTACAATGAGTACAATTAAGTACTCCATAAAAAATTCCTTTCATAGGACTTCACCCCTTTCCTTAAATATATTTCTCTTAAAGAGAAATTTAGTTCCTTTTTGAGGAATTGGTAATTTTGTCTATTAAGACTAAAATTACAATGAGTACAATTAAGTACTCCATTAAAAATTCCTTTCATAGGACTTCACCTCGCTTTCCATAAAAATATAAATTAAAAAAATATAAGTTTTGGACTGAGGTCAAAACACCTAACTATCAAATGTATCTAGATATATATTATCATATTAATTTGGATAAATCTAGCAAAAAGTTTCTTTAATGAAAATTAAATGCTAAAATATATCATATAAATTATATTTTTAAATAGCAAAAACATTTTGCAAAAAGTAAAATGCTGTGATATGCTTATAGTGGAATTGAAAATTCCGCAACAAAGAGACACATTTGATTTAGTATGTTAGATGTTTCTCAGTCCAGAATAATTTGAAATGAGACCCCTATTTATAGTTTAGTAGGTGTCTTTGTTTTTTCTCTTAACGATAAAGCCATATGATAGAATCTGCAAACCTATTTATATAGCTTTTTTAATTAATTATAAAAATAATTCGTCTTTTTAATTTTCATTATATTGCCAATGGGCATAATAAGTAGTATCCTTTGTAACAACAGTATCTCCAGATATTTTATCTCCTTCAATAGGGTCAGTATACCATCCTAGAAAGGTATAGTTTTCTCTAGTTGGTGTAGGCAATGCCACATTCATCGTTATCCCAAGTTGCCACCGCACCATTATCACAAACAATCTTATCCACAATATATCCATCATTTTTACTGGGTATTTCATTTTGATACTCATCATCTATATAGCTAGCCATGTATTCACTACCATCTTCTAACAATTCTTTAGTATTAAAATTACTAGAGCTAACCATTGTTGCCAAAATTAAAATTAGCCCTAAAATAAAGAAAAATGAAATTAAATAAAAAAATTTTCTTCTCATATAATTAACAACTGCCTTTATAATATTTATATTTCAAAGTTAACTCTAAGATAATTTGAAGCGCCTAAAAAGATGTACCCACACAATGTACCATTTAAAATATGAAAGTATTGATTTAAGATAAAGTGGTTTCTATGAACATCGAAAGACTTAAAGAAATAAGAGAAGACAAAGACTATAAACAAAGCGATATCGCTAAAGTACTTAATACAACCCAACAACAATATTCAAAATATGAATTTGCTCTTCAAGTAATACCAATTGGAATGTTAGTTAAACTAGCCAAGTTTTACAATATCAGTGTTGACTATCTAATTGGCTTAACCAACGAAAGAAAGCCTTATCCTAAAGCATAAATGAAGAAAAAATAACACATTATTAAAATTCGTGATAGAATATATGCCATGGAGGGATCTTATGAATACAAAATATACTTTATATGCTTATTATGAGACAATAACTAAAATACTATTTCAAGAAAGCGATATCAACAAAATTGATAGCATAACTAAACGTTATGAAAACAGTGCCGAAATGATAAAATTTTACGGCTTACCACTTGGAACTAATTTAGTCTTAAAGGACGAAATGCAAAAAGAAATAGCTATTTTCTTTAAAAATGATCGTGCTAACTGCATTAATTACCTAATTAGTCAAAATATTACCCATAATCCTTACCCTGAACATTTAAGAAGTTATCTTGAAACTCAAGATAATATGATGATAAGAAAACTAATTAAAATTGATGCCATGAATAAAAAAACATTAAAAAGATAGCGAGGCTTACTATGTACGAATTTTATAGTCCAAATGAAGAAGAAATTGAAGCCCTACACAATGTAATTGAACATTATATCAATACTTTTAATATTCAAGAAAATATCCAATTTGAAATGAGCTTAATATATAAAGATAACCACCATGTAGGAATTATTATTTTTGATAATGAAAATACTGTTATATATAATTATGAAAACATTGGATGGCATTTTTATTTAGTAAATGAGGATGAAGATAAAACTATATCCATCATAAATTCTAATAAAAAGTATATTTTCTTACCTGAAGGTACTAGAGTAGTTGCAAATTTAAATACTGGTAAACAAGTAGCGTTTGGTTATAACGACCTTGATAACAACTATTACTATTTAGAAGCCACTAATTATAACAACCACGAATTAACAACAACTTACTATTATTCTCATGAACACGCTCTAAATGACGAACACCTACTAGGCATCAAAAAATTCATGGACGACCAACTATTAGCCGTTTACGCTAAAGCTAGTAGCGTTCCAGGTACTTTCAGCCATATCAAAGTCCAAGCCTATGAATCTGCCAATATCTTTGATTTTCTAACCAAATTAGGTTCCCTAGATAATACAACTCCAGGGTTTAAACGCACAATTTTTGGCTACTATCCCCTTGCATCTCAAGAACACTATGTAAGAGTAGATAAACCAAGTATTATAAGTTCTATAAAATATAAGCCCATAATGTCTAAAGAAGAATTTCTTATAACTTATGGTAGCCCTAATATCAATCAAGAAGTAATTGACCTATATCATAATAAAAATCAAAAAATCATAAATATTCTAGATATCTACCACCAATTTGCAAAATTAACCCAGTCTGACAACCAAAAATTAGAAAAACACTTTAAAACATCCATTTGTGAAATATATTTCACTTAAAAAAGCTTTGAAATATCCTAATTTGTGCTATAATTTTAATGGAGGTAGAAATATGGAAAAGAAAAAAGAAGTCAAAAAGACAAAAAAGACTACTCCTAAAAAAGTAGCCACAACCAATAAATACATCTCGTAATCAATTATAATATATTTACCTAAAGATTACTAGTAATTTTACTCAAAATGTTATTATTTAATAAATACAGTTATGATAACCATAAGGAATATATATTTTGAAAATACCAAGAAAAATTATATAATAATATATGAAAGAATGTGAATTTATGAAGGAAATAGCAATTACTCCGCTGGGAACGATTTCACCCTACCCTAAAGGTGATAAAAACTGTCCAGGCTTTTTAGTTCAATATAACAATAATAAGATATTATTAGATTGTGGGAATGGTGTTACAAGATTATTAAATTTTCCTCAAGACTTAGAAAACTTAAATGTTATTATAAGCCATTATCACAAAGACCACTTTAATGATATAGGAGCCATTCAGTATGCTTCATATGTTTATCATAATCTAGGTTTATTAGATAAAAAAGTAAGAGTATACTTACCTAAAAATGACTTTATGTTTAATAAAGAAGCAATTATATCTAATAAAGAAAGTTATTTAGATTATATTGATATTGAAAATGGTTATAGTTTTTTAATCGACGATTTAAAAATCACTTTTGAAGATAATAAATCACATACAATTGAAACATTTATGACAAAGTTAGAAAATAGTGATTTTAAAATAATTTATACGGCAGATATTGGGACTTCTAACTTTGAAAGTTTAATAGACTTTTGTTTAGATGCGGACTTAATTATTTGTGAAAGTTCCCTACTTAAGAAATATAATTCAAATTCTAGTACTCATATGAGGGCTTATGATGCTGGAAGACTTGCTAAAATGGCTAATGCTAGGAGACTTTGGCTAACGCATTTCTGGCCAGAAGAAGATATAAGGGAATATTTGAAGGAAGCTAAAGAAGTATTTTCTAATGTTGATGGGGCCTTGGAAGGTAAAAAATTAGTATTAAAAAAATGAAATTTAGGTTAACTTAATCTTTCGAGGTTAAGTTTTTATTTTGCTTGTCAATAAGTGCTAGTTATAAATGTTATAAGGAATATATATTTTACTTATTACGATATTAGAAATAAAATGAAAGTGAAAGGAAGGAAAAATATGTTTAAAGATTTAAATATTGTAATAGGAATAACTGGGGGAATTGCTGCTTATAAGGCATGTGAAATAGTAAGTTATTTAAAGAAAATGGGAGCGAATGTAAATGTCATTATGACTAAAAATGCGACGGAGTTTATCACTCCCCTAACCCTGGAGACTTTATCAAATAATAAAGTAATTGTGGATATGTTTGATAGACCTGATTACATGGAGGTTAAACACATAAGTTTAGCTAGGAAAGCAAATTTATTTCTAGTAGTACCATCAACCGCTAATATAATAGGAAAAATAGCTAATGGTATTGCAGATGATATGCTTTCAACGACAATTATGGCAACTAAGGCACCGGTAATTTTGGCTCCAGCTATGAATAATGGCATGTATGAAAATAAAATTGTTCAAAGTAATATCAAAAAATTAAAACAATATGGTTATTACTTTATTGAACCAAGTGTTGGTCATTTAGCTTGTGGATATGACGCTAAGGGAAAATTACCAAAGACAGAGGAAATAATTGAATATGTTGAAAAGTTAGTAAAGGAGAAAAATTAATATGAAAAAATATGTTATAACATCAGGAGGAATTAGTGAGAAAATTGATAATGTTCGTAAGATTAGTAATTCTTCTAGTGGGAAACTAGGAATGACTATTGCTAATCATTTATTAGAAAGTAAGAGTGATATAACGATTTATTATGTTTGTTCAAAAAATGCTTTGAGACCAAATAATACGAGAGTTAAGATTATTGAAGTAGCGGGAACTTTAGATTTAAAAGATAAGGTTGAAAGCTTATTAAAAAATGAGAAAATTGATTATTTTATTCATACCATGGCGGTGGCCGATTATATGGTTGATTATGTTACAACTGTGGATAAAATGAAGAAAAGTTTCCTAAATAATAGTGATATGGAAGTAATAAAGGATACTAAGATATCTTCTTATGAAAATAATTTAGTCTTAGTTTTAAAGCCAACACCGAAGATTATAAGTTTGATTAAAAAGGAAAGTCCTTTAACGTACTTGGTTGGGTTTAAGTTATTAGATGGTGTTTCTAAGAAAGAATTAATCGATGTTGCTACGAGGTTAAGAGATAAAAATAGATGTGATTTAGTGGTTGCTAATGACTTAGAGGATATTAGAAATAAAGAGCATAAAGCATATATTATTGATAAGGAAGATAAGATAGTTGAAGCTAGTGATAAAGAAGATATTGCAAAGAAGTTAGTAAGGATGATGGATAATGAAAGGTAAGATTTTGTTTGTTGGAGGAACTTGGGATTTAAATGGAGGAAAAAGTTCTAAAATTGTTGATTGTTTTGCTAAGTATATTAAGGCTGATGTTTATAATGGGGGGAACTATAATGATTTAAAGAAGATACTTGATAGTTGTACTTTATACGATGTCGTTATTTGGTGGGCGAATGTAGATAATAATTTACCAAAGATTAGAAATGTTAAAGAGATAAACTATAAAACGATGTTGGTTTCTTCTAAAAGAAATGATGATAATAAGTATTCTTTTCAAGAATTGTTGCAGAGGTCTTTTGAGTTGAAAGCAAATTTAACGGTGGAGTTTACGTTACAGGATGGCGTTTATAATATGATGTTATTCGACCCACTAGGGAATGTTTGGTATGATGGGACTGATATTAAGTTATGTGCTCAGAAGATGCTAGAAAGATTAGATTTTATTAAAAATATTACCCGAGTATCAACGGTGGCGTCCGAGGAAAATGTGGGTGCACTAGCGTGGTTTTTCAATATGTTTAAAAGTGAAATGTATAAATCTTTAGATAACCCAGTGGTGCCTATTAAGGAAGAGTTTTTAGGGATAGTAAAAAATTATGCCGTAAGGCTTGCTAGAGCAACTTTTCAAACTAATGATGTTAAAAGATTTTTAGGTAATGCTTCGTTTAGATGTCCTAAGGGTTTTCCTTCTTTTAGAGATGGTAAGTATATTTTTGTTAGTAGAAGGAATGTTAATAAGGAGTATATTGGAATTGAGGATTTTGTGCCAGTGTATGAAAATAACGATAAGATATATTATTGTGGGGGCTTTAAGCCTTCGGTGGATACTCCTATTCAAGTTAAACTTTATGCCAAGTTGCCAAAGATAAATTACATGATACATACGCATTGTTATATTAAGGATGCTCCGTATACTGAGACTGCTTTGCCTTGTGGGGCCATAGAAGAAGTATATGAAGTATTAAGGGTGATTGAAACTTATTATGAAAATGATTTTGATAAAGGGTTTTATGTAATTAATTTGCGAGGTCACGGAAGTATAATGCTTGGTAGTAAACCTAGTCTCTTTAAGAATATAGAAATTGTAGGAAGAAATTTACCGGAAAGAATGTATTAAAAAAAGCGCTTTTCAAAAGCGTTTTTATTGTTCTTTAATTTTAACGTTTAAAATGTTTATTATTTCCATGGCTTGGTACATCGCTATTATAGACCCACGGATACTTTCAGGTGTAGTTATGATATTTTCTAAATCACAGGTACTTAGGTCGATATTAGCTAAGCTGGTATTTCTTATGGTTGTATTTTTGAATGATGTTCTTAGGAAGACTGTTTTCTTTAAAGAGATATGTTCTAAGAAGCCTTCATTAAAGTTACATTCGAAGAAATTAGTATCGTTAAAACTAGTAAGATTAAAACTACTAAATTTAAAGATATCATTATCTAAGTTACAGTTTTGGAACGTACAGTTAGTGAATATTGCTCCTACAAATTTAGAACTATTAAAATTACTACTTTGGAAAGTGCAATAATCAAAGGTACAATTAGAAAAATCAGTATCATTGATATTACTTTTTAGAAAGCTAACGCTGGTAAAAGTGGTATTTTTAAAGTTGCAATTATTTAATTTACATTCGGCGAAGTCTTTATTTTTGATGTGAAGATTAGATAGGTCTTCGCCATTAGTTTCGGTAATTTCTAAGTAGCCATACTCATCAATTAGTTGGGACTTCATTTTTTTCTTCCTTATATATAGAGTTAAATAATTCTCCTTCGTCAGTAGATGAGACGGACGTTGGTAGTTTTGGTAAGTCATTTATTGTTGATAAGCCAAAGTAATCAAGGAAATCACTTGTTGTACCATAAAGATTAGGTCGACCTGGCATGGTAGATTTTCCTACTTCTTTAACAAGGCCTTTAGCTACTAAGCGTCTTAAAATATGGGCACAGCTGACACCTCTTAGGCTATCTATCTCAACGCGGGTTATGGGTTGATTATAGGCAATAAGAGCCAAAATTTCTAAGGCTGCTCCACTTAAAGAATTGGTGTCTGGGTTAACGATTAGCTTTTGGTAATAGTCTTTATGTTCTTTTTTGGTAGTTAGTTTAAAGGCATCACCAAGGTAGCTAATTCTAATGCCTCTATTATCGGTTTCATAGCTTTTCTTTAATTCCATAAGGAGACTTTTGGCTTCTTCTAAGTTAATTTCTAAAATATCACAGATTTGATTTAGGGTTAGCCCTTCTTCACCTACGACAAATAATAAACCTTCTAATATTCCTAACTTATTCATTTTCTACTCCTTCTATCACAATAGGGCTGAAATTACTTTCTTGTGTTATAACAACCTCTTTATTTTTACTCATGGTTAGTATTGATAAAAATGTAACGACGATATATTCTCTACTTGGTATTTCAAATAAGGAAAAGAAATCGATACGTTTTTGTTTTTTTAAGATATTTTTGATTTCTTTGGTACGGTCTTCAACGCTTATTTCTTTTTTGGTTATCTTGGTATGGAGAGGGGCTTCTTGTTTTTTACGGTCTTGGAAGGCTAGGATGGCTTTAACTAAGTCTTCAACATCGACTAATCCTTTAGGAAGCTTGGCCTCTTCATAGTACTCTTTTAAATTTTCTGGTAGTTTGGTATATACTTCGTTTCTTTTTTCTTCTAACTCTTTAAAGGATGATGTTAGTTCTTTAATTTTATCGTATTCTAAGATTTTTTGACGTAAGTCTTCTTCAGTTTGGATACCAAATTCACTCTCAGTATCATCTTCTTCATCTTCTTTATGAATTAACATTTTAGATTTTAAATGAACTAATTCAGCAGCCATTACTAGGTATTCACTGGCAATATCGATGTTTAAGTTTTCCATATCATTAATATATTTTAAGTATTGGTTGATTAAATCATGTAAGTTTATTTCATAAATATCCATTTTAGACTGTTTAACTAAATGTAAAAGAAGATCTAAGGGACCTTCGAAATCATTTATGTAAAATTGATAGTTCATTTTAAAACCCTCCTTAATTACAAGTGTATCCTAGGGCGTCTAGCTCGTATTTTATGGTATTAGCACTTGTATCTTTAACATAGTATAATGTATCGTTGGTTGTAAGATCAGAATTTACTATGTTGTAATCAATTGTAATGTTTGTTGTAAATTTATTGGTTTCTGGAATGAATATGGCGTTTACTCCAGTTACTTTGTTTAATTCGTTTATTTTAGTTTGTGTTTCGATATAAGAGTTAACATAGTTAATATTAGTATCATTAGAAGTATTTGTATCGACTATTTTAGTAAGTTTATTATTGTAGAATGTGTATGTTAGAATGCGGTTATTAAGAGTACAAGTTAAGGTGTTGTTAATTAGGTTAGCATCAGGATATTCGTCAGATTGTTTTTCGACGATTTGGAAAGTAGTGGCACTTGTATAGATACTTTGGTTGACAAGGCTTTTTAAAGAGGCTGTGCTGTTAGCGTTTAGACTTGGGGTATTAACTAAAATACTTCCTAGGTATGTTTTGGCATCATCATAAAATTCTAGGAATATTTTATGGGTGGTGAAACTGTAGGTTGAAGTACTTTTATTAGTAATAGTATAGCTAAGGTAATAGTAAGTATCTTCTTGTAGTTTTTGGAAAGCAGTGTATTCGATTTTGTCAAGGGTTGCGGTTTCGGTTGTTGCTAGGGTGTATGTTTTTTTCTTTGGGGGTTCTTTTTGGGTGTCGTCTTTGGTATCAGTATTATCCTTAGTAGTATCAGTATTTTGAATGCCATCATAGATTTCACTATTATTGCTTATTCCTAGTTTATCTAAGATATCACTAAAGTATGGAGTTACAATAGGTATAAAATAGATTACGGCAATTAGAATACCAAAAAGGATTAGCATGGCAACGGGACTTTTTTGCGTGTCCTTTTTTAGCGTACCAATACTTTTTTCCTCACTAGCAAATTTAGGTAGTTCGATTTCGTTAGTAGTTTGGGGTGTTACGTTTTGGGTTTCTGGTCTTGGCTCATTTTGATTTAGATTACTTTGGTTCATTTAAGTATCCCTCTCATTCTTCTTTATAATTATATCAATTTTTCCTAGGCGTTGTAAATAGGAATAAACGGAAAAAAAGATACTCTTGGGTTAAAAAAGTATCTAATTTTAATCTTTAGATTTGCAAAATAAGGTAGTGATAAAGGCAAATATTATAGCCCCACTGATACCTCCTGATGTTGTTGTTAGAAGATTAGTGAACATTCCTAGAACGCCTTTAGTTTTATAACCTTCAAGACATGCTTGGTATAAAAGGTTACCGAAAGATGTTATGGGAACACTGGCAGCAGTACCGGCGAAGGCGATAAATTTTTGATATAGTCCAAAGAAGGAAAGGATGGCCCCTAGGACTACTAAAAGGGATGTTACATGTCCGGGAGTAAGATTAGTATTATCTAAGATAAGTTCTCCTAGTAGACAGATTAGACCACAGAATAAAAAGGCATTAATGTATATCATCTGTTACCTCCAAACTTATAGCGTGAGCGATACTGGGGATTGTTGATTTTTGATTGACAAGAGTTGGGGAATGAAGTGAGCCCGTACCGATAAGAAGTATCTTTTTGTACTTTTTGGTTTTTAAGATTTTGTTAAAGACAACTAGAGGTAAGGTGGCTGGTCCTGAGGATCCAGCGTATTCAAAGACATCTTCAGGGTATAGAATAGAACCAGCATCAAGGTGATTTTTAAGCGTTAGATGGTTATTTTTTAGGAACTCTAAGAATAGTTTGGTCCCTACTCTTCCTAAATCGCCGGTAATAATTAGGTCATAATATTTGATATCTAAACCTAAGTCATTTAAATGTTGCATTAAAGTTATGGCTGCTGCGGGGGCCATGACGGCACCCATATTATTAACATCTTTGATACCATAATCTTGTGTCATACCTAGGGTTGCTGAGGTTACTTTGATTTTAGATTTTTTATTAGTAAGGATAGCACCCACGCAACCGGTGGCGGTTTTTGTTTGACGTTTTAGGGCTGGTGAACCATACTCAATTGGATATCTAAATTGACGTTCAGCAACAAGAGCATGGCTGCTTGTTAGAACTAAACTATTTTTTATTTTCTTACTTTCGATGAATGTTGATGCAACAATTAGACTTTCTATGAAGCTTGCACAAGCGGAATAAACTCCTAAATAAGGAATATTATAATGACTTAGAGTAGCGTTAGTAATAGATAATTGATTAGATAGTTCGCCACTAACTACTAAATCTATCTTATTATTTTTTCCTAATAAGTTATCGATGACATAGCGTTGCATTTTAACTTCGGCTTGTTCAAATGTTTTTTCACCAAAGTAATAGTCATTAATAATTTTATCGTAGTTGGAAACATGGCCTAGGCATTCTTTGTTAGTAGCTAAAGTATAGGTATCTTTTAAATAGACATTGTTAAACTTAAAACTAGCCATGTAATATCACCTCGATTACAGTTAGAAAGAATGCACTTATCATACCATAGAGTAAGACACTTCCTGCTAATCTAAAGATATTAGAGCCAAGACCGGTTATGAGACCATCTTTTTTGTAGTCTAGGGCACTGCTAGTTACAGAATGGGAAAATCCGGTAATGGGAACGATTAAACCACAACGAACCTTGCTAACCCAGTCGTCAAAGAAATTTAAGCCGGTGCAGATACTAGATACTAATATTAAGATAAGAATTGTCCAGATATTGGCGTCTTTTTCAGTAATATTAAAGTTTAATAATATTTTATAAATAATAATTGATAGTACTCCTACTAGACCACCAACAACGAATGCTTTTAAGGCATTTTTTAGTTTATCTTCACTAGGTGTATATTTTTGTACTAATTTTTGATATTCTTCTTTATTCATAAAGACCTCCATAGTTATTATGAAGGTCTTTTTTGGTTTTTATTCACAATTTAATGAAGTACGCATTTTTTTAAGTACCCTTTTTTCTTCACGAGAGACTTTTACTTGGTTGATACCAAGATAGGATGCAGTTTCACTTTGGGTTAAGTCTTCAAAGTAACGGAGTCTTATTAGTTCTTGTTCATCTTTACTTAGAGAGTTTAGGGTATTAGTTAAATCTATATAGTCTTCATTTATATTATTAGTCTTAATAGTATTATATAAATTGGTATCACAATCCATTTCTTTATCTAAGCTTAAGATACTATGAGTATTTAAAATACTATTAATTAGGGTTTGTTCGGGTATATTTAGATAAGTACTTATTTCTTTCATGGTAGGAAGACGATTTAAAGATTGTTCTAAATAATTTTTAGTTTTATCAATTAGTTTGACTAGTTTTAAGGTATCACGGTTTTGTTTAATAGTTTTATTAAGCATGGTATATTGATACATTTGACCAAAGATATACTGGTACGCAAAGGTTGTGAATTTAGTTTTAGTATCATCTTTATAGTGGTTGTAAGCTTCAATAACACCTATACGCCCTACTTGGTAGAGATCTTCATAGTCGACACCATAGAATTTTTGAGCAATACTTTTTATAAGGGGTTCACACGTATTAATTATTTCTTCTAACATTTATTTTATCACCTTTTCATATTTAATATAGGTGATATTGCTTAATTTTTAAACAGTTTCGACAATAGTTCTAATTTAATCTTAGTATATTTTAAAATTTGTGGTTTTTTAAATTAATAATATCGAAGTTTTTTATTGTAATAATAATTAAATCTGCAGGATCATTTAAATTAATTCTAGTTAAATAGTCCATAATAAAATCTCTTTTATCTATATCATCTTTAGCATATTCATCAAATATTTTAAAATATTCTTCTATATTATCACTTTCAAAAATAAGATCTTCAGACTTTACTTTAGCAAGTATTTTTTTCTTATACATATTGTAT
>HF998233.1 GCA_000433255.1 Coprobacillus sp. CAG:605
AAGTATTAGCAAGTGCTGTAGGTAAGACCATTTCTATGGATGAAATTTTACAGATGTATGTTTATATTCCAAGATATAGATATAAATTATTTAATGCCAATAATGGAACAAGCAAGGAACAAGCTATTGATATAATTTTTGAAAAAGTTGGTACAGAAAAATCTAATGGTATGGAAAATGGCGAGTGGTTAACGCATCCAGCTTTTACTTTTGGTAATGCGGAATTGCCAGGTATCTGGGTAGGTAAGTTTGAAGCATCAGGTACGACGGACAATTATACAATAAAGCCAAATCAAAAGTCTTTAACTAATATAAATATTAGTACAATGTTTAACACTTCTAGAACTGCAACTACAACTAAAACAAGTATTTATGGAACAAATTCTAGTACAAGTGATAGCCATATGATAAAAAATATAGAATGGGGAGCAGCTGCATATTTAGCCAATTCGATATATGGCAGGTATAGTGATATATCTACTTGTATTGAAAGTGGTTGTGAAGTATGGATAAATAATATAAGCACTGGAGTTAATAATGGACCTTCGATTACAGGATGTTCTGGTCCTTCAGTAAGTGCCGCATCTTCAAATTCACAAACATCTTGTGCTTCTGGCTATGACTGGAAAACTAAAGGAGTTAACGCTTCAACTACAGGCAACCAATATGGAATATATGATATGTCTGGTGGTGCGTGGGAATATGTAATGGGTGTTCAAAAAGATGCAAATGGCAATGTTGAAGTTGCTTATTCTGGCTTTAGTGTGTCAAATTTTCCAAATAGTAAGTATTATGATTTATATGATTATCAGGCTGAAAGTGGTGTAGGATATTCTAGATATCATTTAGGCGACGCTACTAAAGAAATATTAAAAAATAATTTGTTAGTTGATGGAAGCTATGCTTGGTGGAATGATTTGGCATCTTGCATTTATAAAGATAATTCTTTTGTTGGCCGTAGTGGCCATGCTTCTGTTGCTGAAAATGCTGGTATATTTAGATTTAGTACAGCTGATGGGTATGGATATCCAGGCAATTCTTTTCGCTCAGTCTTAACCGCATCATAATAGTAAGACAAGAAAAAAAGATTACATAATTGTAATCTTTTTAACTAGCTAATTAGGTATTACCCATAACAAGGCAAATATCCGACATGCAAAATCAAATATTTCCTTTTTTAATGAATATTCTCTTCATCTATATAAATAATAACAAAATAATATTCTTAATGTCAATAGACTGTAAGTAAATTATAAAGTAATACGATCTAAGTTATTAGGAATTAAGATATCTAAATACTTTAAAATATCTTCCTTAGAATAATTGTTGTTGTTCTTAAGATATTCTAGACCAACATTAAATACTGCCCCAATATAAAACTTAGCAACAATATTAGAAGGGATACCTTTTTTAGAAGAGGCATCATTTTTTAATCTTGATTTAATGTCGTGGTCTAGAACATCATAGACAATATCGAACATAATACTATTACGATTATTAATCATAATTGAAATATAAGTATTACGTTTAGATTCGATATGATCTAGAAAAATCTTAATCATTTCTAAGTAATATTCTTTAGTATCACCAATATTTTGGTTTTTCTTTAATTCTTCAGTTAGAGAGTCTTTTAAATTATCAATCATATCCTTTAATAATTCATATTTATCATTATAGTGAGCATAAAACGTAGAACGATTAATTAATGCTTTAGTACAAATATCACTAACTTTTATTTCTTCAAAAGCATGGTCTTTCATTAACTCAATTAAAGTATTATATAAAGCATTCTTGGTTTTAATAACTCTTAAATCATTGCTTTTCATTTAAATCACCAACTTCATTATGTCAAAATAGAAAACGCTTGTAAAGATAAAATACATGGTGTAGCTTATTTACACATACAAAATCAACATTTTGTTGGATAACATCATAATCATATGGCTTTGTTGTCGAAAAAAATTATAACTTGTCATAAAATCTTTAGTGGTGGAGGAAAATATGGAAAAATTTGCAAAAAAAATATGTGAAAATAAAAATATTATCTTAATTATAACGGGAATATTATTTCTATTATCTATTGTGGGAATTAAACTAACTAAAATAAATTATGATATCTTAGTTTATTTGCCAAAAGAAATAGAAACTGTTCAAGGTCAAAATATTTTAACTAATGATTTTGGAATGGGAGCCTATTCCGTTGTACTAGCAGATAATTTAAGCAGTAAAGAGATTTTAAACTTAGAAGAAGAGTTTAAAAAGATTGAAGGGGTTAATCAAGTTATAAGTGCTTATGATGCTTTAGGTAATACTATACCAATAGATATGTTACCTAGTGAGATAACTGATAAAATTCATAAAGATAATAGTGATTTAATCTTTGTAACTTTTAGGGAATCTACTTCATCATTAAGTACAATTAATGCGATTGAAGAAATGAAGAAGATTGCTAATGATAAAGTTAAAATTAGCGGTATGAGTGCGATGGTTTTGGATACCATGAATCTTTCTAATAAAGAGATTTTTATTTATGTAGTTATTGCAGTAGCTTTATGTTTATTAGTATTAGAGTTATCTTTAGATTCTTACTTTGTACCATTGTTACTTTTAGGTAATATAGGAATTGCTATTATATTTAATTTAGGTAGTAATATTATATTTGGAGAGATATCTTATATTACTAAGGCTTTAGTGGCGGTTTTACAACTTGGAGTTACAACTGACTTTTCAATATTCTTGTATCATTCTTATGAAGATAAGAAAAATAAGGGTATGAAGAATATAGATGCTATGCAGCAAGCAATAGTTGATACGACATCCTCAGTTACAGGAAGTTCTTTAACAACAATTGCAGGGTTCTTAGTATTATGTACTATGAATCTTACCTTAGGCAAAGACTTAGGGCTTGTCATGGCTAAAGGGGTATTCCTAGGAGTTATCTCAGTTTTAACAATATTTCCAAGTTTAATATTGATTAGTGATAAATTAATTAATAAAACCAAACATAAACCATTTACTATTCATTTTGAAAATTTAAATAAGTTTGTTATTAAACATCATGTAGGAATATTTATTTTATTTATTATTTTAATAATTCCTGCGTACTTAGCAAATTCTAAAGTAGGGGTATATTATAAGATAGATGAATCATTACCAGATACTTTAGATAGTATTGTTGCTAATACAGAGTTGAAAGATAAATTTAATATTGTTTCACCGGAGATTATTTTGATTGATAAAGATATGAAGAGTGATGATGTTAATAAGATGGTTGATGAAATAAGAAATGTTGATGGTATTGATTTAGTATTATCGTTTTCTAAGTTAAAGAGTATGGGCTTAACTGAAGATATGCTTCCTAGTGATTTAGTAAAAGTATTTGAAAGTGATAATTATCAAATGATGTTTATTAATTCTACTTATGATATTGCTACTACAGAGCTTAATAATCAAGTAGGTAAGATTAATAATATTATTAAGAAGTATGATAGTAGGGCGATACTTGCAGGAGAAGGACCTTTAATGAAGGACTTAGTTAATACTAGTGATGAAGATTTTAAGAATGTTAATTATTCTTCAATAATTTGTATTTTAATTATTATGGTTATTGTTTTAAAGTCTTTGTCATTACCAATATTACTTATAAGTGCAATAGAGTTTGCTATCTTTGTAAATATGGCTATTTCGTACTTTGGAGGTGTTACATTACCATTTGTTGCTCCTATTGTTCTAGGTACTATCCAACTTGGCGCTACTATAGATTATGCTATATTAATGACTACTAACTATATACGTTTGAGAGTTTCGGGTAAAGAGAAGAAAGAAGCTATGCTAGAAACAACCAATTATTGTAGTAATTCAATATTTGTTAGTGGTATGTGTTTCTTTGCAGCTACATTTGGAGTTGGGTTATATAGTGATTTAGAGATGGTTGGATCTTTATGTACATTAATATCAAGAGGAGCCATTATAAGTATGATAGTTGTTATATTTGTTTTACCTTCAATATTGTTAATATTTGATAAATTAATTATGAAGACAACTATTAAAAATAAAGATATGAAAGAAAGTGGAGATATGAAAAATAAAAAATTAAAAGTTGCTTGTAGTATTTTGGTATTATCATTATTACTTCCTATGAATACATATGCTTTATCTAAAGATGAGACTGTATATACGAAGTTAAATAGTGATGGTAGTATTAAATCTACTATTGTTAATGAACATCTAACTAATGATAATAAGAAAGATAAGTTAGAAGATATTAGTGATTTAGAAAATATATTAAATATTAATAGTAATCATGATTATATAAAGAATGGTAATAATATTACTTGGAATAGTAATGGTAGTGATATATTTTATCAAGGTACTTTAAATAAGAATTTACCTATTACAACTAATATTACTTATAAGTTAGATGGAAAAGAAATTAGTTTAGATGATCTAATTGGTAAGGAAGGTCATGTTAGTATTACTTTAAAATATATTAATAATGATTTACATGTTGGTAGTGGTAGTAGTAAGAATTATCGTCTTTATACTCCTTTTGTAGTTACAACTGCTACTATTATACCTAATGATAATAATTCTAATATTAAAGTTATTAATGGTAAGGTAGTTAATAATGGCTCTAATTATATTGTAGTTGGTTTATCTACTCCGGGGTTATATCAATCTTTAGAATATAGTGAGCTTAAGTCTTTAGATAAAGTAGAGATATCTTTTGATACTAAGAAATTTGAATTATCAAGTATTTATTCAGTTATTACTCCTAAGTTAATTGAGAGTAGTGATTTAGATATATTTAATAAATTAGATAGTGTTTATGGTAGTATTAATACTTTACAAAGTTCTATGGATAAGATAGAAGATGGATCAAATAATATTTTAAAGAATTTAGGCACTATTGATAATGGATCTAAACAAATATCTAGTAATTTAAGTGTTGTTGCTTCGAAACTAAAAGATATAAGTAGTGGCGCTAGTGATATAAAATCAGGGTTAGAACAGATTTTAAATAGTTTAAAGAGTGCTAAAGCTGGTTTAAATAGTAGTGATAATACAGAGAAACTTAAAGCTATAAAGATGCTTATTGCTAGTAATAAAGATACTATTTATAAATTAGAAGAGGGTAATAAAAAATTAGCAGTAGCATATGAGAAATATAATTTAGAAAGTTATGACTATGCTACTTTAGCTACGGCTAATTTAGATTTATATAATTTAAAGTATAGTTATGAAAATAGTTATAAGAGTAATGAAAGTATGATTATATTACTTACTAAGAATAATGAGGCTTTAAGTACTTCACTAGCTACTTTTAGTCAAACATCTACTCAAATTAATGATTTAATTGATACTTTAAGTGCTTATTTAGAAAGACTTGAAAGTGGTAGTAAAGCTTTAGCAACTGGTACTAAGGAATTAAGTAAAGGGGTTAGTGTATTAAGTAATAAGATGCAAGAGTTATCTAATGGTACTAGTAAGTTATATAATGGTATGAGTACTTTAAATAGTGGCATTGAAGATATTAATAGTAAGGGAATTAATACATTAAGTAATTATGCTAATAATGTTAGTAATTTAACTAATAAGATGGAAGGCTTAGTTGATTTAAGTAATGAATATAGTTCAGTTACTAAGACTTCTAAGGATATAAAGAGTAATACTAAGATTATAATGGTTGTAGATGGGGTTAAGGTTAAGGAAGAAAAGACTAATATTAATAGTGTTACTAAGAAAGAAACTATTTGGGATAGAATAATGAATTTATTTAAGTGATGTTTCTTTTAAGAAAATTATTGATATAATAAAGAAAATGTTGTAAGATGTATATGAATGAAGGAAACTTCATATAATAAAAATTTTATGATTTTATTATGTTTTAAAGAAAGCAAAAATAAGGCCTAAGATTATAATATTTAAAAGTTTATTTATTATCTCTAAGAGATATAATAGAATAATTTATTAAAGCTTTATGCTTTCTTTTTTTATTGGTAAAATTTGTTCTTTCTTTTTATTTTATTAAGGTTTAGTGGGAG
>HF998234.1:0-7075 GCA_000433255.1 Coprobacillus sp. CAG:605
TGGTGAATATAAAAGACTGTATGACAAAGTTGATTTGAAAAATCGACTTTGTCAACAGCCTGAAATAGACTCTATAAAGGTCTATTTATTTTCTACATAATAAGCATAATATTCATCAAAAGTAATATTTTCACTATGAATACGACTAGCTACATCTACACCAACATAACGATAATGCCAAGGCTCATAATTAAACCCTGTAATATCTTCTAAACCCTCTGGATACCTTTGAATAAACCCATACTTATAAGCATTATTCAAAAGCCATGTATTAGCAGGACTTTCCTTAAAATCATCGCCACTATAATTATATTGGTCTATATCCATAGCGTATCCACTTTGATGTTCGGAATACCCAGCCCTTGCTGTATAACTATCCGCCGCTGCTTCGCCCTTAATACGCTTCCTACCAACCCAAGTATTATCTTGATCCTTATAAGAACGATAAGAACCATTCATAATAAGTTGAATATCTTCACTTAACGCTGCATTATACATCTTAACAAAAGCCTCCAACACATTTTGATAAACCTTATTACCAGCAAACCCATATTTACCACTAACACTAACCATATCACTATCAGTATAATTCTCATCTAATTTATAATACTTATTAACTAACATCAATTCCCCAAGAGTGGTATCCGCATTCCTAGAATTATCGTAAAACGCCTCATTCCTATGTACATTAACCATAGCGATAACCTTACTTAAGTTCATATCTTTATTTTTCTCTTTATACTCTAAATACTTATCTAAATTATCATAAATAAAATATTTTTCTAAGAAAAGCTCATACAAAGTACTATTATAATCTCTATTTAAAAACAAATTAATTCTATCTTCTTCATATCCCAATATTGTACTAACTTCATCTGTACTATAACCCTTTTGTAATAACAAATACTCATTTGACTTCTTATAATCAATATCTTCCTTTATCTTACTACCAACAATACAAACTACAACTAAAACAAGAATTCCAAGTATAACTAACTTAGGTCCTTTTTTTAACTTAAACTTTACTTTTTTCTTCAAATACCTTCACCTTACTTTACTATTTAAATTATACCACAATAACCTTAATTTATGATATTATATATTAACCAAAGAAATTTCATATAAAAGAGTAGGTGACTAAAATGAATAGTATTATCTCTTATGCTAAAGAAGAAACTAGAAGTATTAAAGAATTTCCTTTTAATGATGTTGACTCTCTTATTTTAAGTACGCTCATTTATCTTGATTTTAGCAAATTTGTATCTCCATTAAAAGACCATAAAGACTTTGTTTACTTTAATTCTATAAATAATTATGATGCCCTACTTACTGAGCCTTCTTATAAAAGATTAAAAATTAATTTAATTAAAGCAATCCAAACATCACCTCGTTTTCAAAACTTAAAAATGAATTATTATGACGACATTCATGATATCAAAAATGAACTCCAGTTTTGCGCTATTACTTTTAAATTAGATAACCTAACTTATATTGCTTTTCGGGGTACTGACGATACCTTAACCGGCTGGAAAGAAGATTTTAATATGGCTTATAAGTGCCCAGTTCCTGCCCAAAAAATGGCTGTTAAATACTTAAATCAAGTATCATACCATTTAGGGGGATACCTTTATATTGGTGGGCATTCTAAAGGAGGAAACCTCGCTATATATTCTGCCATGAATACTCATATCCTTAACAAATTCCGTATCAAAAAAATCTATAGCCATGACGGCCCTGGTTTTAAAAAAGAAATCTATGAAAGCATCCCTTATCGTATAATCGCCAGTAAAATTAGTAAAACTATTCCTACATCTTCCATCATTGGTTTACTTTTATATACCCGTGAACAAATAAAAATCGTTAAAAGCCGTAGTTTTGGTATTTTTCAACATTCCTCCTTCAACTGGATTGTTAAAAATAGTGACTTCATCTACGAAGAAACAACCACCAAGGACTCTAAAATAATTGACAATACCATAAGCGACTGGCTAAACGAAACTACTGACGAATCTCGTGCCCTCTTCATCAACACAATATTCAGTATTTTAAGGTATGAATCTATCCACAGCAGTGGCGACATTTTAAAAAACTGGTATCCTTATTATAAGTCAGTCAAAAATAAAATTAATAAACTAGACCCCATAACCAAAAAGAAAATCGACGAGTTATTTAAAAAACTATTATATTTCAGTCTAAAAAATATTAAAGAAACTAAGTGAAAGTAAGGACCATTTATGAACGGAAAAAAAATAGGAGAATTCCTTAAAGAACAAAGAATAAAAAACAATTTAACTCAAGATGAACTGGCAAGTAAGTTATATGTCTCTAGATACGTTATTAGTAAATGGGAACGTGGCATAAGAATCCCTTCTACTGATTATCTAACTAAACTAAGTACTATCTTAAATATCAATGTTACTGATATCTTAAATGGTGGTATCGTTAATAAAGAAAACTTAAATAAAGTAACCATTGACATCATTAAATACCAAGATAAAAAAATAAAACATTTAATGTATATCATGTCTCTAATTATTATCTTTCTTATCACTATATTTTCCACTATCTTTCTTATTAACAATTTTAATTCTATCAAAGTTTATAACGTAGTTGGAAGTTCTGAAAAATACAAGTTAGAAGATGGTTTAATATCTCTTTCTAAAGAAAATGTTCACATGAACTTAGGCTATATAAATAGCGATACATATATGAAATATAAACTATATTTTATCTTAGATAATAATAAATATTTAATTCAAGGATCAGATGATAACTACATAGTATATACTAATACTTTCAGTCCTGATGAAGATTACGATTATGATACTTTTAAAAAAGCTCTTTCTAATCTCTACATTGATATTTATGATGAAGATAATTCAATAACTACTATAAAACTTAATACTAATATAATATTTAAAAATGATAAATTATTTTATCCCAAATATAAGAAAGAGTTAGAACCAGAAGAATGGTCAAATGATACTGTTGTTTTGCCTTCTTACATAAAGAAAAACTTTAAGTTTAATAATAATACTAAAAAATATGAGATTGCTTATAAGGAAGATGGCTGTGATTATACTGCTGGTTATTTAATGGATGGTACGTTATTTACAGCTAGCGAAGTCTGTAAAAATAGTGAAAAAGTTTATTTTTATCATATTGATTTGAGTGAAGTGGTATGTATTTTTACTATTGGTGACAAGTCGTATCATAAAAGTTTAAGTTTATTTGAAGACTATAACGATAAGGACTATTTATATTTTAAAAAGAAGTTCCTATTTATGCTTGATTAAGGATGTAGCCAAAATGGCTCTTTCTTTTTTTATGAAATTATTTAATAATGAAACTAGAAAGGAGAGGATGTCAGTTTGAAAAAGAAATTAATTCTTGCTATTTTGACTATTTCTATATGTTTTATCCAAAGTATAAATAAGGTTAATGCTAGTGAAGACAATTTTACAAATAAAGAAAAACAATATATTGAAGAGTTGTACGGAAATGACTACATACTTTCTGTTGAGGAAAAAGCTTGGATAAAGAATATGAATATAGATAGGAATGGCTATTCTATTGTTAGTAACGACGATTTTATTGCTCCATATGATATGGCTACTGAAACTGAAATGAAAAGTATAAGAATTTCAAATTCTAATGGCAAAGTAACAATTGTTTCAAGTTGGAAAAAAGAATCTCAAGTAAAAAATTATGATGTAATAGCAGCAAGATTTCAAAATGCAAGTTGGAATGAAAATAAAAAATACTTTTCAATAATTAATTCGTCAACAAAATATAAATGCACAGACTTTAAAGTGTTTGAAAACGGAGTTGGATGTTCATTCAAATTACCAAATAGAGTAAAAAATATGCTAGTAACTTTATACTTTGAAGTTTCTGGTAGCGGTACAGTTTATGCAACATATCAACACTCTAAAACAAACAGATTAACATTGAATGATAGCAAAAATTATTCTTTATCATCCAATGGATATGGAAAAGTATTGCAATTCAACAATAAAGTTGCACCTTACTATGACAATATGAGAGGTGTAGAAATAAACATTTAAAATAAGAAAGAAGGAAAAAAATTATGAAATTTAAAAATGTATTATTAGTATCAGCTATGGTACTAACTAGCCTTAGCATTTCTAAAGTAAATGCAAAACAAATAGCGGACGAAAAGTGCTATAACTATTATAGTAAAGACGAAATAAATTATATTTTAGAACAAAGCGACCCAAAAGACCTTGATTTAACATGCAAGAACGGAACAATATTTACTGACGAAAAGTTATATAAAGACGAGCACCTAAACGAAGACATTCCAGCACCATATTATTTTACAACTACATTAGATGTTCCAACTTATCAACAAGAAAAAAACTATTATTGTGGATATGCCTCAACTAAAGAAGTTATTCAATTTATAACTGGCTCTTCTAAATCTCAATCACAATATGCAAGTGAAATGGGAACTAGTGGCAGTAGTGCTGTTGTTTATAAAATTAGAAACTTATTAAATAAGTATGTAAGTGCTCCAAAATACTCATACACTTTAGGAACAAATTATAGTCTTGAATCATTTAAAAATTTAGTTCAAAATAATATCAATAACAAAAGACCAATTATTATGCATGCTAAAGCAAATTCTCTACCTTTATATAAAAATGCAAGTAGTAACGTATGGCATTATTATGTAATTAATGGTTATTCAGTATCTGCAGAAGGTAATGCTAAATATATTATGTATGTTGACTCATTCAAAGCTAATTATGGTTCAGGAAGCACTCTAGGTCGTCATGACGCTCCAGTAAGTGATGTCCTAAAAACAGTTCAAGTATCAGGAAAATCTCGTTATATAATTCATTCTTAATGAGGTGTTTATGAAAAAGAAATTAATTCTTACAATATCCATAATTATAATAGTTGCCCTAATAGGAGGTATCATTCTAAGTAAAAAGGCTAAAGAAAATACTACAACTAATCAAGATATTAAATACACTGCTAATATTAAAGAGCTAGATTTAACTAAGCAAATGAAAACAGAACTAAACAAAATATCTCATAATAATTCCTTATACTATGACATAACTGGGTCAAATTCTAAAAACTACTATGGCATAATTTATGAAGAACCAGACTCAGGACTTGCTAATTCCATTGGCGTATTTTCCTATGATAAATCTTCTAAAAAATTAGAAATAACTAAACATAACTTTCATTCTAGTATCATAGGATACACATCCTACAACAATAACTACTATTATATTGCCCTAACGGACAACCAAGACTCTGGCTACAACTATCAATTAATAAAAAACAACTATGACTTAACAAACGCTGAAACTATAAAATCAGGTTATAACTACCTAGTTACTAATATGCCAGTTCTAATTAATAATAGTGCATACTTCTATTGTCAAGATAAGATAGATAAAAATTCTAACTTAGAAGACCAAATTTGCAACCTTTATTCTTTAAAAGATAATAAAGAAATAACTATTAATAACTATCAAACTTCTAAAGAATATCTAACTAAAACTTGGAATATCTCAATTAAAAATAACAATATCTATCTTGACTTAATTAAAGATGATACATCAAGTATCTACGAAAAAAATTTGGATAATACTCAAAGTAATTCTTTATTTACTACGAAAAACATTTTTTCTTATATTAAATTAAATGATGCATTAGTTTTAACTACATTAGACGAAAAAGAATCTTCTACACTTCAAGTTGTAAAAAATAATCAAAGTATTCTAACTAAAGATTATGCAGGTGTAATTAACATTTATAAAGTATCTTCAACCAAAGTCCTAATTGAAAGCAATAATAAATATGAAATATACAACTTAGAAAATAATAAAATTCAAGAAATAACTTTTAACGAAGATATATCCGGATACAAAATAAGATTCTTAGAAAATAACATTTTATTAATTACTAATGATTTAGATAGTAAAATTATTGAAATAACTACTTAAGAACAAACCTTGTGCCCATAAACATGAGGTTTTTCTTTTTATTTCGCCACTTTTATGCAAAAAAATTTTCCCATATATAACAAAGTATGATATAATTAATTATCGACAAAAAGGAAGTGTAGTAGTATGAAAACAACATATGTTATTGGACATAAAAAACCAGATACTGATACAGTTTGTTCTGCTATCAGTTATTCTTATCTTAAAAATAAATTAGGGTGGAAAACCGAACCTCGTGTTCTAGGAAATATTAACAAAGAAACCGAGTATGCTTTAAAATATTTTAATGTTAAAGAACCTGCTTATGTTAACGATGTAAAAGTACAAATTAAAGACATGAAATACTTAAGTGGGGCCATGGTAAATATCCATGCTTCTATGGAAAATACCTTTAATCGTCTTCAATCTCTAGGTGTAACCGGCTTACCTTTAGTAGACGACGATAATAAACTAAAAGGCTATGTTAATGTTAAAGAAATGGCTAAAAATATAATCGAAGGTGATATCTATGAACTAAATACTTCATATGATAATATCCTAGATGTATTAAATGCCACCAGTATTCTAAGATTTGATGAGCTTATCCAAGGTAAAATAATTGCGGCCGCATACAAATCACAAACATTCACTACAACTGTTAAACTATCTAATGAAAATGTTTTAATCGTAGCGGACAGAAGACCTATTTTAGAATACGCTCTAAACTGTAATGTTAAATTAATAATCATGGTAGGTAACAATGCTTTCCCTGAAGACTTAATACCACTTGCTACCGAGAAAAAAATCAACATCATTAAAACCCCATTTACCACATTCTTAACCGCTAACAAAATGAAATTATGTAATTTTATAAATACCATTAATATTAATGAAAACCCAATAAAATTCACTAATCAAGACTATCGTGATGACTTTGTTGATATCGCTACTAAATATGGCCATACCAACTATCCAATCGTTGATAACGAAAATAACTGTTTAGGAATGCTAAGACTAATTGACCAAAACAACTATGAAAAACGTAACCTTATCTTAGTTGACCATAACCAAGTAGTCCAAAGTGTTGACGGTATTGAAGAAGCTAATAT
>HF998234.1:7136-23966 GCA_000433255.1 Coprobacillus sp. CAG:605
AGGGACCACAATTCCTATCTCTTTCCGTACTATGCCAGTTGGTTGTACATCAACAATTATCTATGAAATCTATAAAGAAAATAATATTGAAATACCAGAAACCATTGCCGGACTAATGCTAAGTGCAATTCTTTCCGACACTCTACTTTTAAAAAGCCCAACTACCACTCAAATGGACATCGAAGTAGCGAGAAAACTTGCCAGCATTGCTAATCTAGATATCGAAGAATATGGTATGAACATGTTAAGAGCAGGTTCTAGTATCAAAGGCATGACTATCGAAGAAATCGTTGAACAAGACTTCAAATCATTCAAATTAAATGATTGCAGTATCGGCATTGGTCAAGTAATGACCCTTGACTTTGAAGAAATTAAGAAAAACATGAATGACTACGTAAAACACCTTGATGAAATGTGTGAAACAAATAACTACAAAGCTGCCGTTTTATTCGTAACTGATGTTATTAAAAATGGTTCTTACATTATTTATAGTACTAATGCTCAAAATATCGTTAGTGAATCTTACAATATACCAGCCATTGAAGAAGGAACATACATTCCTAAAATGGTATCACGTAAAAAGCAAATGTACCCTGCTATTGCAGAGTTCTTAAACAATTAGATATATCGTCGATATGTCTTTTTTCTTATTTCTTTGTAAATTCATGATATACTAAGTATGGTGATATGATATGAAAGCATTAATAACTGGAGCATCCTCTGGTATCGGTAAAGATATGGCTAAGTACCTATCAAGCCTAGGTTGGGACTTAATTCTAGTAGCCAGAAGAGAAGAAAGATTAGAAAAACTCCAAAAATCTTTAAAAACTAACGTTCAAATCATTCCTCTTGATTTAGGTATCGAAGAAAATTGTTTTAAATTATATAACCAAGTAAAAAACGAACAAATTGACCTTTTAATCAACAACGCTGGCTTTGGTCTTTTCGGCAATACCTTTGAAACTGACTTAAATAGAGAATTAGAAATGATAAACTTAAACGTCAAAGCCATGCATATTCTAACTAAATTATTTTTATGCGACTTCTATAAAAAAGACCAAGGAACCATTCTTAATGTGGCATCATCTGCTGGCTTCCTTGCCGGACCCCGTCTAAATACCTATTACGCCACTAAAAACTACTGCTTAAAATTTTCTTTAGGCATCTACGAAGAACTTCGTCATAAGAAAAGTAATGTCCACATCTCTGTACTTTGTCCAGGCCCTGTAAAAACCGAGTTCAACAAAGTAGCAGGTGGCAAATTTAATATCGACTCTGAAGAAAGCATGAAAGTAGCTAAGTACGCCATTGACAAAACTTTAAAACACAAATTGATTATCATACCTGGCCTAACCGTTAAACTTGGCGTATTTCTAAACCGCTTTATACCAACAAAACTATCTCTAAAAATAGTCTATAAAATTCAAGAAAGAAAAACTAATAAAAAATAAAAAAATCCATATACTAATCATAGAAGGTGAAATATATGGAAAAATACAATCAAAGAAATATTGAATATAAATTATTAATTAAGGATATTGCATTTGCACTAGCGGCTGGTGGAGTTGGCGCCATCTTAGGTGGCAAAATGAATGAATTTAATACTATCAACAAACCTGCTTGGACACCACAACCAATCACATTTCCTATTGTCTGGACAGCTTTATATATCCTAATGGGTATATCTTCATATCTAATTTGTGTTAACAAAACCGACCCTAAATTCAAAAAGAAGGCTTTTTTGGCCTACCTTATTCAATTAATACTAAACGTACTATGGACCCCAATCTTCTTTCGCTTTAAAAACTATTCTTTAGCATTTATCTGGATTTTACTTCTAATCGTCAGTGTCATAATCATGATGATTAAATTCTATAAAATAAAACCCCTTGCTGCAATCATTCAAATACCTTATATTATCTGGCTTGTAGTAGCAGCAATCCTAAATTACAATATTATAATTCTAAATTAAAAGAGACTTCTACTTATCGAAATCTCTTTTTCTAATGGCCTCACTATACCATAAACATTCGTCTTTTTCTTTTTCCTTTAACATTAAAAAGTTATTAAGCATTTTATAAGTCTTCGGGTTCATACTCTTAATATTATAACCAGATAGGGGACTATCGTCTTCAATACGTCCCAATAAATAATCAGTTGAAGTATTTAAATAATCAGCAATTTTAACTAGCGCCTCACAACTAGGTTGAGCTTTTCCGGATTCATAAGCACTAATCGTTTCCTGTTTAACTTCAATTTGCTTTGCTAAATCTACCTGAGTTATCTTTCTTTTTAATCTTAATTTTTTAATATTATTCATTGTACAACCTCCCTATATAAACTACAT
Source organism: Coprobacillus sp. CAG:605 (assembly GCA_000433255.1). Classification (GTDB taxonomy): domain Bacteria; phylum Bacillota_I; class Bacilli_A; order RF39; family UBA660; genus CAG-605. The sequence continues at coordinate 9,484 of HF998234.1, forward strand.
CTATATTATAATACAACCATTATTCATTGTAAATACATATTAAAACATATCGAACTAATTTTCACATTTTGCCTTGACTGCAAACAATTGTGTGATATAATAATTCAAGAAGGTGATCCCCATGCGTTTTAAAAAAGTCTATCTTGAAATAACTAATATTTGTAATTTAAATTGTTCTTTTTGTCCGGGCAATAACAGGGTTAAAAGCATAATATCTATCGATGATTTTAACTTAATTCTTAATTTCTTAGAAGGTTACACTAAGTACCTTTATTTTCACTTAATGGGCGAGCCCTTATTTCATCCTGATATAAATAATTTAATCGATATTGCAAGTTCACGTTTTTACGTTAATATAACTACTAATGGTTATCTTATTTCTAGAATAGCTAACAATAAGAATATTCGCCAAGTAAATATATCACTCCAAGCTTTCGATAACCAAAATAAGAAAGAACTTACTAAGTACTTAAATGATATCTACGACACTGTGGATAACTTACTACTTAATAATACCATTATTAATCTAAGAATTTGGCAAGATAATAAAGACACTCAAAATATCCTAAAAGAATTAGAAAAACATTATAATGTTAGAATAGCTGGGAATACTAAAATAAAGGCCAATCTATATGTTGATTTTGCAAAAAATTTTATTTGGCCCGATATCAATAATGACTATTGTAATGAAAATGGTTCTTGTAAAGGCTTAATTGACCATATCGGTATTCTAGTTGATGGTACTATTGTTCCTTGTTGCCTAGATTATAATGGCTATCTAAAACTAGGAAATATTAAAGAAACTCCTTTAAATAAGATTTTAAATCAAGAAAAAGCCCTTAAAATGATAGATGGCTTCAAACAAAATAAAAAATGTGAAAAAATGTGTCAACATTGTAACTTCTATGATAGAATAAAAAACTAATAAAAAGCGAGGTAATATATATGAATAATGATAAAATAAGAATTCGTGGCGCTAGAGAGAATAATCTAAAGAATGTCGACTTAGATTTACCAAAAAACTCTCTTATTGTTATGACCGGTGTTTCTGGCTCTGGAAAAAGTTCTTTAGCGTTCGACACAATATTTGCTGAAGGCCAAAGACGCTTTGTAGAAAGCTTATCATCTTATGCCAGACAATTTTTAGGCAACTCCGATAAACCAGATGTTGACTCCATTGACGGACTAAGCCCTAGTATTGCTATCGATCAAAAAACAACCAACAATAACCCAAGAAGTACCGTTGGCACAGTAACTGAAATATATGATTATTTAAAACTACTATATGCTAGAATTGGTACCCCATACTGTCCTAATCACCATGAACCAATAGTACATCAAAGTATCGAAGAAATGACTAATAAGGTTATGAACTTTGAAGAAGGAACTAAACTTGAGATCATGGCCCCAGTAGTTCGTGATGAAAAAGGCACGCATCAAGACTTACTAGATGATTTACGCGCTAAAGGTTTCACCAGAGTGCGTATAAACGGAGAAATGAAATCCTTAGATGAACAAATAACTCTTGAAAAAAATATCAAAGATACAATCGAAGTAGTTGTTGACCGTATTGTCTTAAAACCAGAGGAACGTAGCCGTATCTTCGAAGCCATAGAAACATCAACTAAATTAGCCGACGGCATGGTTCTAATCCACATCATTGACGGCGAAGAAATTCTTTGGAGTGAAAAATTTGCTTGTATCAAATGTAACTATTCACTACCTGATTTAGAACCACGTATGTTTTCTTTTAATGCTCCATTCGGGGCCTGTCCTGAGTGTAAGGGCTTAGGGTTTAAAACAGCAATTTCCCAAGACTTGTTAGTACCAGACCCTGATAAATCAATTAATGGTGGCGCCATTGCTACTATGAGTGACGACCAAAATATTTTTTATACTGATGTCAAAACCGCTTGCGACCACTATCATATTGATATGAATAAACCTTTTAAAAATCTAACTAAGAAAGAAAAAAATATTGTTTTTTACGGTAGTACTGAACCTCTAAACTTTGAATACACCGCTAAAAATGGTAATAAAAGATTTACAACTGGCTTTTATGAAGGAGTTATAAACAATCTAGAACGAAGATACATTGAGACTTCTTCTTCTTGGATACGTGAATGGCTAGATAATTACATGATGGAATTAGAATGTCCCATCTGCCATGGAGCAAGATTAAAAGAGAGCGTTCTAAATGTACTTATCAACAAAAAAAACATTTATGAAATGACCCAAATGAGCATTGGTGAACTTCTAGACTTTATTAAAAACTTAAAACTAAATAAAGAACAACAAGAAATAAGTAATCTAATTATAAAAGAAATAATCAATCGCTTAGAATTCTTAAAAAATGTTGGTCTTGATTATATAACCTTAGATCGCATGGCAGGAAGTTTATCTGGTGGCGAACTACAACGTATTAGACTTGCAACTCAAATAGGGAGTAAATTAAGTGGTGTTTTATATGTTTTAGACGAACCAAGTATTGGTCTTCACCAAAGAGACAATGATAAATTAATCAACTCACTAAAAGAAATGGTGAACTTAGGAAATACTTTAGTAGTAGTAGAACATGATACCGATACCATGTTAGCGGCAGATTATCTAGTAGACGTTGGCCCTGGTGCTGGTAGGGAAGGTGGTCAAATTGTTGCTGCAGGAACCCCAAAAGAAGTTATGGCTAATCCTAATTCGTTAACTGGACGTTACTTAAGTGGTAAAGAACGTATTGAAGTACCCAAAAACAGAAGAAAAGGAAATGGCAAATTCTTAGAAATAATCGGCGCTAAAGAACACAATCTTAAAGACATCGATGTTAAAATACCTTTAGGAAAATTTGTCTGTGTTACAGGGGTATCTGGTTCAGGTAAAAGCTCCTTAGTTAATGAAATTTTATACAAAGCTGTCTTTAAAAATATTTATCCAAAATCAAAAGTAATGCCAGGTAAGTATAAAAAAATCAAAGGCATAGACAATATCGATAAAGTTGTTCAAATATCCCAAGATCCAATCGGAAGAACGCCCCGCTCTAATCCGGCTACCTATGTTGGTGTCTTTGACGATATAAGAACTCTATTCGCTGAAATGAAAGAATCCAAAATGCGTGGCTTTGATAAATCAAGATTTTCCTTTAATGTTAAGGGCGGTCGTTGTGAAGCTTGTTACGGGGATGGCGTCAAAAAAATTGAAATGCATTTCTTACCTGATGTTTACGTTCCTTGCGAAGTATGTCATGGTACAAGGTATAATAAAGATACTCTAAATATTAAATATAAAGAAAAAAATATTGCTGAAGTATTAAATATGCGTGTTGAAGAAGCCGTTGAATTCTTTGCTAACGTTCCTAAAATCAAAGCTAAATTAGATATTATGATGGATGTCGGTTTATCTTATGTTGAACTAGGCCAAGGTGCTCCAACTCTAAGTGGTGGGGAAGCCGGTCGTGTTAAACTAGCTAAAGAACTTCAAAAGAAACCAACTGGTAAAAGTTTATTTATTTTAGATGAGCCAACAACTGGTCTTCATTCAGCCGATATCAAAAAACTATTAGTAATATTACAAAGAATTGTTGATAATGGCGATACAGTTGTAGTTATTGAACACAACCTAGATGTCATTAAAGTTGCTGATTACATAATCGACCTTGGACCAGAAGGAGGCTCTGGTGGTGGTACAATTATTGCTACAGGAACTCCTGAAGAAATTGCTAAAAATGAATCGTCTTATACTGGCCAATATTTAAAAAAATATTTAAAATAAAAAGAATAGATACTCAAAAATTTGTGGTATCTATTTTTATGAGTTGAAAAGTTCTTTAATATCAATTTCTAAAGCATCAGCAATGCGCCCTAAAATAACAATTGAAAAGCCTCTTTGCATTTTATGACTCTCAATTTTAGCTAGATAATTCATACTAATTCCTGCTTTGTCTGCTAATTGCTGCTGTGTAATACCTTTCTTTTCTCTCTGTAATTTAATGTTATTTCTAATAATATTAAAATAATAATAATCATCATGTAACATATATTCACCTCATTTTAATTATGGACAAATAGTCCATTAAAATATATGGACACAATGTCCATATAATGCTATAATTGAAAATAGAAAAGGAGGCTATGTTTTAACATGAAACACAAAAAAGTAATTCTTCTTATCTTGGGTTTAATGTTATCTTTTTGCCTTTTCTTTGGCATATCAGATGCCTTTTGGCTTAAAGAAAATACTCAAGATATCAAGAATATTGCTAATTCCGGTTGCTTTAATTTAAGTCTTACTGAAGAAACATCAGCTCTTAACATTAGTAATCTATATCCTATAAAAGACGAAGAATCAACCAATCTAACTCCTTATACTTTTACGCTTAAAAACACCTGCAATTACAATGCTTATTATGAGATAAACCTAGAAACTCTAGCGGATACTAATATTGATTTAAAATTTTTAAAAGCTTCTCTAAATAATAACAATCCCAAATTAATAAGTGAATTTCCTCAAACTTCTAAAATTATCGACAACGCCTTATCATCTAATAAATTACTAAGTGGCTATTTAAGTCCCAGTAAAAGTGCTACTTATAGTCTTCGTATTTGGATGTCATACGATACAACTTTAAATGACGTAAGAAATGATGGCACGGATATATGGCAAGGAAAAATCACAATAAAATCTTCTTATGTTTCCAATGAAACTTTAGATCTTGCATGTGTTAATGCCGGAGGTAATATGATTGCAGATGGTGAATGTAGAAAATATTATGTAAAGGTGAATGAACAATTTATAAACAACAATTTTTCCTCTGCGAATGGCTGGGAATTTTGGAATAATGAAGATGGCAAAAATACAGCTAAAAATTATATAGTTTTTGAAAGGAACAATCTACACTTTACTGGTAAAATACAATCGCAATTGTGGCAAAGAGTTGCAGAAATACCAGAACATGTTTATTATATTGGAATAAAAGTTAATTCTGGAACAGGGTACTTTGGCTTTAATAATATTTTTGACGATAATGAGAAAGCTGAACATCATTGGCAAAGAACATTCTGGCTTTATCCCGAATCTCAAAATTCAGTTTACATCGGAAAAAGTTATGCTACTGGAAAGAGCAACTATTTATTTGAACTTTTTTTTAGAGAAGTGGATTTTAATGTATCATATAGATATATAAATGTTATAGACTTAACTTTAATGTTCGGCGAAGGCCACGAGCCAGAGAAAGAATGGTGTGATAAATATCTAACTGAATTTATTGAATACAATAAAGAAGGCACATTAACTCCGATAAAAGAAATAGGTACTACAGTTCCTACTGCATACTATGAAACAATTTCTTTAACTAAATAAAAATATAAAAACGAAATCACAATGAAGTATAGAAATTATACTTCTATTTTGTTATAATTTAAAATATAGAAAAGAGGAAAATATGAACCCAATAATATTTGAAATACATGGCTTTGCCATTAGATGGTACTCCGTACTAATCCTACTAGGAGTAATAGTGGGATACTTCCTAGCCAAAAGAGAAGCTAAAAGATTTAACGTCAACTTAGATTTTTTATTTAACATGTTCTTTTATGCCATAATTTTTGGTATCTTAGGAGCTAGGCTTTACTATGTCTTATTTAACTGGAACATTTATGCTCAAGATCCAATGTCTATTTTAAGATTTTGGGAAGGTGGCTTAGCTATCCATGGTGGAATAATTGCTGGCGGCTTAACAGCATATTTATATTGTAAAAAATATAATGTCCGCGTATTAAAAATTTTTGATATAATAACGCCATCTCTTCTAATTGCGCAAGCTATCGGTAGATGGGGAAACTTCTTTAATAGCGAAGCTCATGGTGCCGTAACAACAGTTTTAAAACTTCAAGAAAAATTTGTTCCCCGCTTCGTAATTGACGGCATGAACATTGGTGGTATTTATTACGAACCAACATTTTACTATGAATCTTTATGGAATTTACTAGGATTCTTAATAGTCATTATCCTAAGAAGAAGAAAATATAACAAAATTGGTAATGTTACAGCCTTTTACTTAATGTGGTATGGTATTGGTAGATTCTTTATCGAGGCTATGCGTACTGACTCACTCATGCTAGGTGGCTTCAAAGTTGCCCAAATAGTATCAATTGCTATGTTTGTTATTGGTCTTATAATGAATATCATGATTGCTCGTAAATCAAAATTCGAAGATTTATATAACGAAAGAGAGAAAGATATAAACTACTAGTACTAGGAGGTACTCTTATGAAATATGATGTAATAATAATTGGCATGGGTCCCGGAGGAATCGCCGCTGCTATTTATGCCAAACGAAGTAACCTAAACGTTCTTTGCCTAGAAAGCTCGATGCCAGGTGGAATCCTAAACTACATTGATAAAATAGATAATTATCCTGGCTTACCTGAAATAACCGGAGCTAACTTTTCTTATCGTCTCTTAGAACAAATAACAGTTCTAGACATACCTTATTCCCTGGAAAAAGTACTTGATATATCAAAGAATGATAATGCATTTACCATTACCACAGCCAAAAATTCTTATGCAACCAAAAACATTATCTTAGCTACTGGTCGTCAAGCAAAACACCTCAATATTCCTTTAGAAGACAAATTCTTGGGACGTGGTATCAGTTATTGTGCAGTATGTGATGGTGCATTCTTCAAAGGCAAAGATATCGCTGTACTAGGTGGGGGCTCTTCAGCACTTCAAGAAGCACTCTATTTATCTAAAACCGTTAGAAAAATCTATTTAATACACCGTAATGAGCATTTGAAAGCCGATAAAATATTAATTGATAAAGTTAAAAATACTCAAAATATTGAAATCTTATACAACGAAGAAGTCACTAAACTTATTGGTAACGAATATTTAGAACAAGTCGAACTAAAAAGTGGTCATACTTTAGATATTCAAGGTTTATTTATATATATAGGGTATACTCCAAGTACAAGCTATCTTAAAAGCTTAGACATTGATATTGAAAATGGCTATATCAAAACCGATATAAATCACGAAACATCAATTAAAGGTATCTACGCCATAGGAGATATCGTACCCAAAAAGTATTATCAAATATTAAGTGCCATGAACGAAGGAATGGAAACATCTTTAAACATTGCCGCCAAACTTAATTAGAAAAATGTATCGAAAAGATTTTACATTTTTCTTTTTTTATGGTACTATCTTCTCGTGGTGAACTTATGAAAAATGCCTTAGTATATGCCTATATTGGCGACTCGCTATATGAGTGTTATATAAGAAAATATTTAATATCTAAAAATTTTACAAAATTAAAAGACCTACAGCATGAAAGCCTTAACTACGTAAGTGCCGTAAGCCAAAGAAAGCATCTAGAACTTTTAGAACAAGAAAACTTTTTAACTCAAGAAGAACTAGATATAGTTAAATGGGGCCGTAATGCCCATGGTGGTAAATCTAAAGCTACCGATATCGTAACCTACCGCTTAGCAACCGGTCTTGAATGCTTAATTGGTTACCTCTATTATCAAAACAAACAAGATAGAATAAAAGAAATAATGGAAAGGATTACAAGTCATGAAAGTATTTGGTAAAAATGTTATTAATGAAATGTTAGCAAACCCTAAAAAAATTAAAAAAATTTATATTAGTAAAACCCTAAAGGACAAAGATTTAATCGAAAAAATCAAGCAAAACAAAATTCACTTTGAAAACGTCGATAACAACGCCCTAAATAAAATGGCCGAAGGCAATCATCAAGGTTTAGTAGCAATAGTTGATGATTACGAATATACTACATATGAAACCATGTACCAAGATAATATTGTTGTTATGTTAGACCATTTAGAAGACCCACATAACTTTGGTGCCATAATAAGAACCTGTGAAGCTGCCGGAATAAAATCAATTATTATTCCTAAAGATAGAAGTGTTGATATTACCCCAACTGTTATCAAAACCAGTACCGGAGCCATAGAATATGTAAAAATAGCTCGTGTTAATAACTTAGTTAACACTATAAATGACTTTAAAAAGAATGGCTTTTTTGTATATGGTGCTGAAGCTGACGGTGTTGATTACAATAAATGTAACTATGCTGATAAAATAGTTTTGGTAATTGGCAGTGAAGGCTTCGGCTTATCCAACTTAGTTCGTAAAAACTGCGATGAAATAGTATCATTACCTATGAAAGGACATGTCAATAGTCTAAATGCCTCCGTCGCCGCGGCAATATTTATCTATGACATTATAAATCGTTAATGGAAGAACAAGAAAACATCATAAAAAATTACGAAGAATATGAAGATCCTGAACTTCTAATGCTTATCAGTGAAAAAAATGACGATGCTAAAGATATCATTTATGAAAAGTATCAATATATAATTGGTATTGTCTTAAAAAAATATAAAAAAGCCGCAACCATTCTAGGCATCGAATATAAAGATTTATATCAAGATGCCATGTTAGCTTTTGCCAGTGCCATTGAAGAATATAACGATACCAAAGAAACATCCCTAGCAACATTTATCACCATCTGTGTTAATCGTAGATTAAGCAATATCGTCCGTCACGCTAGAAGTATTAAAAATAAAATGATTAAAGATGCTCTATCTCTAGATTATTACTATAAAGATTTTGATATTTCCCTAGCTGAACTAATAAGCGATAATAATATCAACAATCCTCTAATTAACATGACCAGTAAAGAAACTGCTAAAACTTTAGAAAAAGCCATCAATGCCCGCTTAACTCCTACAGAAAAAGACGTTTATGAACTACTAATCGGTGGCCTAAATAATAACCAAATTGCTAAAATATTAAAGAAAACACCTAAGACAACTGCCAACACTATTCAAAGAATTAAGAAAAAAGTTAGTGATATTGTTAAAAATATGGATATGTAAGCGTAAAACACTTGCATTTTTTTCATATTTGCGATATATTTTAATCAGCACGAAAGTGTTTTTATTTTGAATTAATTTTTGAGGTGACAAGAATGGCAAAAGAAAAGAAAGAAAAAAAAGAAAGTAAAATCAGTTTAACAAAACAAGAACTAAAAAAAGTAAGCTGGCCTAGTATCAAAGACATTTTAAAATACACTAGCGCAACAATAGTTTTCGTTTTAATATTAGCAGGATTTTTCTCATTATTAAACTTAGGATTATCATTTGTAAAGGGGTTGTTTATCTAATATGGAAAAATTATGGTATGTAGTTAATACTTATAGTGGACATGAGTATAAAGTAAAAGAAAAATTAGAATCTAAGATTGAATCAATGGGTTTACAAGACAACATTTTTAGAATTGTAATTCCTGAAACTACAGAAGTTGAAGTAAAAGATGGTGTTCAAAAAGAACATAAGAAAAAAATGTTTCCCGGTTATATTCTAGTTGAAATGAACATGTCCGATGAATCTTGGTATATCGTTCGTAATACTCCTGGTGTAACTGGATTTATCGGTTCTTCTGGTAAAGGTGCTAAACCAACTCCTTTATTACCTCAAGAAATAGATAAAATTTTAGCTAACATGGGTATGAGTAGAGTTAACCTTGAATCAGAAATGGCTATTGGTGACAAAGTTAATATTGTTGATGGACCATTCAAGGGAATGTCTGGTAAAGTAGATACTATTGATACAGAAAATAATAGATTAAATGTTTTAATCGACTTATTTGGTCAAGAAACTCCTGTTGAAGTAGAATTATTCCAAGTAAACAAAGCTTAAGAATTGCATCTTAAGTTTTTTTGTGGTAATATATCTTTCCAAAAGAAGGGGTTACTTATGAATAAAGAAGAAAAAATAAATGAGTACTTTAATGCGTTATTTAGCAAACGTTATCAAAAATATAGTTTATTATTTAATAATTTAGAAGTATTATCCAAATCTCAATTGTTTTTAGAAAAAAAGCTTGAATTTGCTTATGAAATGACCAACTTTGCTGAAGAAAAATTAACTAAAATGGATTTTTTAGAATGCATCGAGCTTGCAAAACAATTTTATCATGATATGGGAATAGATTATGATATTGAAACATTAGTTCAAAATGGAACAATAGATATTAATGTTCCTGAAAATCCCGAAATAATTATCAATTCTGGATTTACAACTTTTAAGAAAAATCACATTGGACTAAGTGTAAATTACAATAATAGTATTTCTGATGCTACAGTGTTAGTTCATGAACTTGCTCATGCTAGAGGTATGGGACCAGTTTTCTACAAAACATATGACTTTTTTACTGAAACTATGGCCTTTACTGAACAATATATATTTATTGAATATTTAAATAATATGGGATATAACAAGGATTTAAACATTCTAAAATCAAAAAATTATAGAAGCCTATGGCGATTTAATTATAGTGCATATAGCATTCTCATGTTGTTAGAAGTATATAATACGTTAGGCAAAGTTTCTCTGGAAAATTGCAAGTTTTTATATGATAACATATCAAATGAAGATTATCAAAAGTCGGTAGATAATGTTTTTGGTTACTTATCTAAACCATTATCCAAATTATTACAACCAATATATTACTCCATTGCTTACATGCACGCTCCATATATGTTGGAAAAGTATAAAGAAAATCCAAAATTTATTAATAAAATAAAATATTTAACAGAAAACTTGGCTAAATTAGAAATTAAAGACTTTTTTGAAATAATTGATTTAACAACTAATCAAGATAAAAATCAAGAAATAGTATCACCATATTTAGATAAGTACAAAAAAGATTGTGAAGAAGCCTACGATAAACAAAGAAGACTAGTAAAATAGCCTTCTTTTATATTAATCCCTTACTTATTTTCCATTCTATAACTTTAATAGCTAATACTCTAATGTATTTAGAACTAACTTGACCCTTACTAACACCTTCCAAAATATTATTTATGTCCTCTTTATAATTCTTTGTTACTAGAATATCATTTCCTGAAACTAATGACTTAATTCCCATATTCTTTATATCTGCTGTCGCACCCATATTAAGTGCATCAGTTATAACCATGCCTCTAAATCCTAAAGTGTTTCTTAAATAATTATGATTACTAATTGATATCGAAGCTGGATTATTGCTATCCAAAGTCTCAACTATATTATGACTAATCATAATGGCCTCCCCACCACTTTGAATCCCTTTACTAAATGGAATTAAATCACTTTCGATTTCTTCCATACTTCTAGTATCTAAGGATTTAGACTTATGGGTATCACTATTCTTCCCATAACCAGGGTAATGCTTCATTACATAAGAAATTTTACTATCCTTACTAGCGTCAATTACAGTTTGAGCAAAGACTCCCGTTAATTCTGGACTAAGACCAATTGATCTACTATATATATAATCTTTAGGGTCATTAGAAATATCTAGTACTGGCGCTAAATTAATATTTAAATGTAGTTCTTCTAAGATTTCATTTTTCTTAATAGTGTCGTCTCTTATTAAATCAAATCCACCTTCTTTGTATAATTCTCTTGGTGATTTAAATCTCTCACTAGCTAAATTAGGATTACTACTTATTCTAGTAACTATGCCACCTTCTTCATCAACCGCTAAAAGTAGAGGAATTTTACTATTATCATTTAACTTATCAACCATGTCTAAAACGTCTTCTTTAGTTTTATTTCTAAAATCCGACCCAAAAAAGATAAATCCTCCCAAATAATATCTTTTAACATCTTCCAAACTATCTATTGAATGATGTACCATATAAATTTGACCTAGGGCTTCTTCTAAACTCATGTTATCAACAATCTCTTTAGCTTGTTCGTAATTATTAAAATTACTATTTAGTTTAAACTCATCATTAACATTTTCTACATTTTTAATTGTTATATCTTGAACCTCAGTATCTTTGTTAATCTGGCCATCATAAAAAATTTTAACATAACTATCAACATCTTCTTCTAATCCTTTTAACCTGTAGATAACTTGATTATTATCCACAACAAAAGTCTCATCATTATCTTTATATATAACTAACCCTTCTATGTATTTATTATTACTATCTATATTACTATTATTGACTACCTCATTATTTACTTTATTGCACCCCACACATATTAGTACCATTATAATTAATCCTAAAAAATTTATTATTTTTTTCATATTTAACCTCATTAGTAGTATAACCCAAAATTTTCCAAATAAATAGCCTAAACTAAAAAACATGCTAAATTCTTAATCCCTTTGAAAACTTTTTCTTGCTTTTTCAAATACTTTGTGGTATTGTCATTATGCAGTTATGTGTTTACATAGCTAATTAAGTGGAAGGGAAAGCGGAATGCCCATACCACTTACGCGACAAAATATTTTATAGGAGGTGTTTTTCGTGGCAAAAGAAATCGTAAAGAAAATTAAATTACAAATTCCAGCCGGAAAAGCTACACCTGCTCCTCCAGTAGGAACAGTTTTAGGACCAGCAGGAATTAATCTACAAGATTTTTGTTCAAAATTTAATGATGCATCAAGAGACAAAATGGGCGACATCGTTCCATGCGAAATCTCAATTTATGATGACAGATCATTTGATTTTGTACTTAAAACTCCACCAGCTCCATTCTTAATCAAAAAGGTAGCTAAAATTCAAAAGGGAAGCCAAAAAGGTGCTAACCAAATTATAGCAACTATTACTAAGGATGAATTAAGAAGTATTGCTGAAACTAAGTTGCCAGATTTAAATGCGTATGATGTAGAAGCTGCAATGAATATCATTGAAGGAACTGCAAGAAACATGGGCGTTGCAATCAAAGGACTTAACGATGCTGAACTAGCTGAACAAGGAGCTGAAGCTGCTAAAGAAGAAGCTGAAGCTGCAAAACGTGAAGCTGCCTTAGAAGAAATGGAAGCTGAAGCTAAAGAAAATCATACAGCTGAAGTTGAAGTTATTACTGAAAAAGCTAAAGAAGAAACAGAAGAAAACTAATTTATTTAGTTTGAATATCATTCCGCTAATAAACCACAATTAGAAAGGAAAATTAGTATGAAAAAGAGCAAAAAGTATGTGGAAGCATCTAAAAAAGTAGAAAAAAATACATTATATACTAAAGAAGATGCAATCAAATTAGTTAAAGAAACTGCTACTACTAAATTCGACAGTACTGTAGAAGTTGCTATTAAACTAAACCTAGATACTAAAAAAGCTGATCAACAATTAAGAGGATCTTTAGTATTACCTAATGGAACTGGTAAAACAAAAAAAGTCCTAGTAATTGCTAAGGGAGAAGCTGCTCAAAAAGCAAAAGATGCCGGTGCTGACTACGTTGGCGATATGGATATGATTAACAAAATCCAAAATGAAAACTGGTTTGACTTTGATGTTATTGTAGCAACTCCAGATATGATGGCTAGCTTAGGTAGAATTGGACGTATCTTAGGACCTAAAGGCTTAATGCCAAACCCTAAAACAGGTACAGTTACAATGAATACTGAAAAAGCTGTTGAAGATATCAAAAAAGGTATGATTACTTATAAGACTGATTCATATGGTAATGTTCATAGCATTATTGGTAAAGTATCATTTGACGATGCTAAATTACTAGAAAACTTAGTTTATGTAGTAAATACAATTGTTAAAGCAAAACCACAAACAGTTAAAGGTAATTATATTGAAAATATCTCAATCTCATCAACAATGGGACCTGGTATCAAATTAGATAAAAATTCATTTGAAAACTAGAATTTTTATTAGATAACTACGTTAAAAAAGCGCGTACCGAAGACAGTAAGTACAAAAATAAATCTTACCGAGGGAAACTTAATCTAAACATTTTCTAATGTTTAATTAAGCTTTCCTATACGGGAAAGCTTTTTTAAATAAATATATGGAAAGGACAAAACTATGGCAAGTACAAAAAGTCTTAATGCTAAAGCAAAAATAGTTGAAGAAATAACTAAAAACGTAAAGAATAGTGAATCTGTAGTCGTATTTAGTTACCAAGGATTAACTGTTGCTGACATGAGCGAATTAAGAAAATCCCTAAGAACTGTAGACAGCGAAGTTAAAATTTATAAGAATACTCTAGTTAGACGTGCTCTTAAAGATTTATCTATCGATATGGATGACTCTTTCTTAGAAGGACCAAATGCGATTGTTTTTGGTAAAGAATTACTAGAACCAATCAAAATTATTAGCAAGTTTGCTAAAGACCATGAAAATGCCACAATAAGAGTTGGTATCATTAGTGGTAATGTTGCAAGTTTAGAAACAATTAATGAATATGCAAGCATTCCATCTCGTGAAGGCTTACTAACACAACTTGCTGGTGGTATGATTCAATATGTTAGAGATTTATCTATCGCATTGAACCTATACTCAGAAAAATTAGAAAAATAGTTTATTAAGGAAAGGAAAAAGTAAAATGGCAAAATTTACAAAAGAAGAATTTATCGAAGGTTTAAAAGAAATGACTATTCTTGAAGTTAAAGAATTAGTTGATGCAATGAAAGAAGAATTTGGTGTAGATCCATCTGCAGTTGCTGTAGCTGCT
>HF998234.1:23982-43970 GCA_000433255.1 Coprobacillus sp. CAG:605
TGTAGCTGCTGCACCAGCTGCTGGAGCAGAAGATACTGCATCAGCAAACAAAAATGTTGTTCTTAAGAATGCTGGAGCAACTAAGATTGCTGTTATTAAGATTCTTAAAGAAATCACTGGTCTAGGACTAGTTGAAGCTAAAGCTTTAGCTGACAATGGTGGAAACGTTAAAGAAAACGTTGCTGCTGATGAAGCTGACAAAATCAAAGCTCAATTAGAAGAAGCTGGAGCAGAAGTAGAATTAGTTAATTGCTAATAAAACCTATTGATAATTATGTGGATAACTTGAAAGCTATCCACTTTTTTTGTATAATGTATTCATGACACGGAGGCTATCATGAAACTAAATAATAAAGGATGGAGTTTAAATACCTTACTAATATGTATTGCGGTTTTCTGCATTGCGTTACTACTATCAGTTTTTTATGTTTATAGATTAGGAACTCAATTAAAAAAATCTTTAAGCTTAACTGAACAACCTAACATTAAACAAAATGAAACAAATCCAAATGCTTATAAGACAGATTTAGCAAATATAAGCAACGCTACTACTGAATACTTAACAGCAGAAAATAAAGAAGTTCAAGAAAATGAAACTCTTATCATCAATATCAATGATTTGATTGAAAAAGGATATATTAGTGAAATAAAAGATCATGAGAATAATACCTCATGCAATGCTTACTCTTTAGTAACAAACAAAAATAGTGCCTACAATATAAAACCTTTTATAAATTGCGAGAATTATACTACGGAAGGGTATGGCGATTTCTAATGGCAAAACAGAAACAATTAAAAAAAATATCAATAATCTGGGGTCTTATGTTAATTTTAGTTTTTGGAACTTTAACAACATTTTCCTTGATGTGGAAAAAGAAAAATCAAGGATATAAAAATCTTGAAAAAGAACTAGTTACTAAAGTAGAAGGGTATTTTGAACAAGAACATAAATATCCAACTGGTATCGAAGTTGTAACTATTGATTTAAAAGAATTACAAGAACATGATATCATTCAAGAATTAAAATATAATGACGACACTTGCAATGGCTATGTTGATGTCTCAAATGATATAGTAATTAAGTATAAAGCCTACATTAAGTGTAATAAATATCAAACTAAAGGTTATAATTTAAAAAGTGAGTAGCTAAATACTCATTTTTTTCTAAAAAATAATTGACAATCACAAAACAAAATGATATATTACTAATGAATTTTAATTATGGTTCTATCACTGGTAGAACCTTACTTAAAACGAAATTGGATACACCAGGATGTGTGTATATGGAAGGAGGATTACAATGACGACTATAAATCAACTTGTAAGAAAAGGAAGAGGACAAAAAACCAAAAAGAGTAAAAGCCCAGTATTAAACGTTGGATTTAACTCTATGGAAAGAAAAGAAACTGAAACTAACAGCCCTCAAAAAAGAGGTGTTTGTACAAGAGTAGGTACTCGTACTCCAAAGAAGCCAAACTCAGCATTAAGAAAATATGCTCGTGTTAGATTATCTAACGGACGTGAAGTTGATACTTATATTCCAGGTGAAGGACATAACCTACAAGAACACAGCGTAGTATTAATTCGTGGTGGACGTGTAAAAGACCTTATCGGTGTAAGATATCATATCATTCGTGGTACATTAGATACTCAAGGTGTTAACAACAGAAAACAAGGACGTAGTAAATACGGTACTAAAAAACCAAAAACTAAATAATAAAGGAAGGAGAAAATTATATGCGTAAAAGACGTGCTGTAAAAAGAGATGTATTACCAGATCCAATATATAATTCAAAAGTAGTTACAAAACTAGTTAATACAATTATGATTGGTGGTAAAAAAGGTACTGCACAAAAAATTCTTTATGAAGCATTCGATATAATCAAAGAACAAACTGGAAAAGATCCAATGGAAGTTTATACCGAAGCTATGAAGAATATCAAACCTGCTCTTGAAGTTAAATCAAGACGTGTTGGTGGATCGAATGTTCAAGTTCCTATTGAAGTAACTGAAGAAAGATCACAAGCCTTAGCCCTTCGTTGGTTAGTAAATTATGCTAAACTAAGAAATGGCAAAGGTATGGCTATTAACTTAGCAAATGAAATTATGGATGCTGCAAAAGGCGTTGGTGGAGCTGTTAAAAAACGTGAAGATACTCACAAAATGGCTGAAGCTAATAAAGCATTTGCACATTATAGATGGTAGGTATTTATATGGCAAGAGATGTCTCAATTGACAAAGTAAGAAACATTGGTATCATGGCTCACATTGATGCCGGAAAAACAACTACTACTGAACGTGTATTATTCCACACTGGAGTAACACATAAAATCGGTGAAACACATGATGGTGAATCACAAATGGACTGGATGGAACAAGAAAAGGAAAGAGGTATTACAATTACTTCCGCTGCTACAACTGCACACTGGAAGGGATACCGTTTCAATATTATTGATACCCCAGGACACGTAGACTTTACTGTAGAGGTTTCTCGTAGTTTAAGAGTATTAGATGGTGCTGTTGCTCTAATCGATGCTCAAGCTGGCGTTGAACCTCAAACTGAAACTGTATGGAGACAAGCAACTGAATTTAAAGTTCCAAGAATTATTTTCGCAAATAAAATGGATAAAATGGGAGCTGATTTTGTATACAGTTTAGATACAATTGACAAGAGATTAGGCGTAAATGCCAAACCAATCGAATGGCCAATTGGACAAGAATCAGAATTCAATGGAATTATTGATTTAGTAACAATGAAAGCTTACCATTATGATGGTGAACAAGCTGAAAATCCAGTAGAAATCGAAATTCCTGCAGAATTAAAAGCTGAAGCAGAAAAGAGACGTTCTGATTTAGTTGAAACTGTAGTTGAATTTGATGATGAATTAATGGAAAAATACTTAAGCGGTGAAGAACTAACTATCGAAGAAATCAAACATTGTATCCGTAAAGGAACACTTGCTGCTGAATTCTTCCCAGTTATGTGTGGTACTGCTTTAGGAAATATTGGTGTTAAATTATTACTTGATGCTGTTATTGATTATTTACCAGCACCAACTGATATTGAAGCAATTGATTGTACAGATGTTAAAACTGGAGCAGACGTAAAACGTCATCCAAAAGACTCTGAACCATTCACAGCTTTAGCATTCAAAATTATGACAGACCCATTCGTAGGAAGACTAGCATTCTTTAGAGTTTATTCTGGACACTTACAAAGTGGTTCATATATCTTAAACTCAACTAAGAATGTTAAAGAACGTGTTGGACGTATTCTACAAATGCATGCTAATACAAGAAAAGAAATTTCTGAAGTATACTGTGGTGAAATCGCTGCTGCTGTAGGTTTAAAATCTACTACAACTGCTGATACACTATGTGATGAAAAATCACCAGTAGTTATGAAAGGAATGGAATTCCCATTACCAGTTATCGATGAAGCCATCGAACCAAAATCTAAAAATGATGTTGATAAAATGGGGATTGCTCTTCAAAAATTAGCTGAAGAAGATCCAACATTCAAGTACTCTACTGACCATGAAACAGGTCAAACTGTAATTAGTGGTATGGGTGAGTTACACTTAGAAGTATTAGTACGTAGAATGAAAGATGAATTCAATGTTGAAGTTAACGTTGGTCGTCCACAAGTAGCATACCGTGAAACAATTACTCAAATGGGTGAATGTGAAGGTAAATACATTAAACAATCAGGTGGTCGTGGACAATACGGACATGTTTGGGTTAAATTTGAACCAAACCCTGGTAAAGGATATGAATTCGTTGATGCTGTTGTTGGTGGTGTAGTTCCTCGTGAATATATCCCTGTAACAGATAAAGGATTACAAGAAGCTCTTGCTGGTGGTGTACTTGCTGGCTACCCAATGGTAGACATTAAAGCTACTCTATATGATGGTTCTTACCATGATGTAGACTCATCAGAAATGGCCTTCAAAATTGCAGCTTCTCTAGCAGTTAAAGAAACTAAGAATAAATGTAAACCAGTTATCTTAGAACCAATTATGAAAGTTGCTGTAATTGTACCAGAAGAATATATGGGTAACGTTATGGGTGACTTAACAAGCCGTAGAGGTCGTCCACTTGGACAAGAATCACGTGGAAATGCTCTACAAATTACTGCAATGGTTCCACTTGCTGAAATGTTTGGTTATGCAACTTCACTAAGAAGTAATACCCAAGGTCGTGGAAACTTTGTAATGGAATTAGATCATTATGATGAAGTTCCAAAATCTATCGCTGAAGATATTATTAAGAAAAACAGCGTTAACTAAAAATAATACTTGAAAAAACTTCAAGCATTAGATAAAATAAATATGTAATAAAAAAGAAGGAGATTATTTAATATGGCAAAAGAAAAATTTGACAGAAGTAAAGAGCATTTAAATATTGGTACTATCGGTCACGTTGACCATGGTAAAACTACTTTAACTGCTGCTATTACTAAATATTTTGGTAAAGAGTTCAAAGATTATTCAGAAATCGATGCAGCTCCAGAAGAAAGAGAAAGAGGTATTACTATTAATACTGCTCACGTTGAGTATGAGACTGCAACTCGTCACTATGCTCATGTAGATTGCCCAGGACATGCTGACTACGTTAAAAACATGATTACTGGTGCAGCTCAAATGGATGGCGCTATTCTAGTTGTTTCTGCATCTGATGGCCCTATGCCACAAACTAGAGAACATATCTTACTTGCTCGTCAAGTTGGTGTTCCTAAAATTATCGTATTCATGAACAAAGTTGATCAAGTAGACGATCCTGAATTACTTGACCTAGTAGAAATGGAAATTCGTGAATTATTAGGAGAATACGGATTTGATGCTGATTGTCCTATCATTCGTGGATCTGCTCTTAAGGCTCTAGAAGGTGATGAATCTGAAATCGGTGCTGGTGCTATTAAGAAATTAATGGAAGCTTGCGATACTTATTTCGATGTTCCTGTTAGAGACTTAGATAAACCATTCTTAATGTCAATTGAAGACGTATTCACAATTTCTGGACGTGGTACAGTTGTTACTGGACGTGTAGAACGTGGACAATTACATTTAAATGATGAAGTTGAAATCGTTGGTCTAAAACCAACTAAGAAGACTGTTGTTACTGGTATTGAAATGTTTAGAAAATCTCTAGATGTTGCAATGGCTGGTGATAATGCTGGTGCTCTACTTCGTGGTATTAACCGTGATGAAGTAGAACGTGGACAAGTTCTTGCTAAACCAGGATCAGTTACTCCACATCATAAATTTAAAGCTAAAGTTTATGTACTAAGCAAAGAAGAAGGCGGACGTCATACTCCATTCTTCTCAAACTACAGACCTCAATTCTATTTCAGAACAACTGATGTTACAGGCGTTATTGAATTACCTGCAGGTGTTGAAATGGTTATGCCAGGCGACAATGTAGATATGACAGTTGAATTAATCGCTCCAGTAGCTTTAGAACAAGGAACTAAGTTCTCTATCCGTGAAGGTGGACGTACTGTAGGTGCTGGTTCAGTTACTGAAATCGTTGAATAATTTCAAAATGACTAAAAGTGGATTTAATATCCGCTTTTTTTGTGTTATACTATTTTTGATAGAGGGACAACAAAATGAGTAAAAAGAAAAAAAGGAAAAAGAAAAGAAAATTAAAACGAAAATTTAAATATTGCATTTTCTTTATTATATGTTTATGTTTTTCACTAACATTTGTTGCATTTACTACAAGTTTTGAGCAAGGTAAATTAGATAAAATAAAACAGGAAGCAATCGACCAAGAAAAGAGAATACAAGAAAATGAATATAATAACTGCTTAAATGAAAAATATAACGATAAAGACAACACTGAAGAGTTAAAAAATAAAGAAGCCGAGCTTACTAATTACTTAAAGAACAATTATAGTACGAGTGTTAAATATTATGACGTTAAAACTGGCTACACATATGAATATAATCCATCAAAAAATTACTATGCTGCAAGTACAATTAAAATGCTTGATGCTATATACATTTATGAAAAGGCAATGAACAATGAATTAAGCTTGGATGACACTGTAACATATAAAGCTAGCAATAAACAATATGCTTCGGCAGAAATGAAAAATTATAAGGTAGGGGATAAAGTATCATTAAGAAACTTAGTAAAATACGCTATTACGGTCAGTGATAACACAGCCCATTCTATGTTGGTAGATTATATAGGCTTTCAAAACCTAAAAAATTACGGAAAGTCATTAGGAGCAACATCCACATTAGTAGGTGGCGATAACTTTGGAACCATGAACGTCCACGACGCCATTATCTATATTACCAAGTTAGACGAATTAATAAATAAAGATGCAACACTTGGTAGTGAACTACAATCATACTTTATGAATAGCGACCAAAACTATTTAAATTTTCCTGAAGAAAATATCCAAGCTGCTCAAAAATATGGTCAATATGAAATATACTATCATGAAAATGGTATTGTATACACACCTAACAAGTACTACGTTAGCATTCTAACTAGTGAAGGCCAAAATAAATATGGCTTTGAAAAAGTAATTAGAAATATAAACACTAAAGTCTACGAACTTCATCAAACTTTCTACCAAAATAGACAAGACACTTGCTACAATTATGTCTATAATCAAGAACAATAATTCATTGACAACTTAAAAATAAAAAGATAAAATTAAAATAGATAGGAGATTATAATGAAAGAACACAAAAAAGCCTTTAATGCTTTAACATTAGGAGCGATAGCACTAGATATTTTAATTATTATTCTAGGAGCATATTTTATAGCTAAGCCAACAACAAGCGCCAGCATCATTGGATACGTTTTGGGAATATTATTAATTATCGTAGGAATTTATAATATTATCAAATTTATCGTTAATATGGGTACTAACAAGTTTTTCTTAATAGAAATCATTAGTGGTATATTAACAATCATAGCCGGAATTTTTATGGTTTACAATCCATTTTCTCTAGCTAACATCACAACAATTGGAGTAGGACTTTGGTTGATAGTATCAGCTACAATCAAAGGTGCCATCGCTCTTCAATTTAAAAAATTTAATGAAGAAACATGGATATTATCCTTAATTATAGCAGCTATAACTCTAATCCTCGGTATTTTAATAATAGTAAATCCATTTGAATCATATATCGTTCTTGCTGTATACGTTGGAGTTATGGTATGCGTATATGCTGCTATGGATATCGTACAGCAAATATTATTTAGAAAAAGAGTTAAAGAAATAGTTAAAATATTCTTTGAATAAGCGATTAATAGTCGCTTTTTATTTTACGAATATCATTGCTAAAATTAAAAAAATGACTTATACTTATTATGTATTAAAAAATAAAGGTGGTTAAAAATATGAATATTAAAAAAATACATGCAAGAGAAATTTTAGATTCTCGTGGAAATCCAACTGTAGAATGTGACGTTGAATTAGAAAATGGTATTAAGGCAACAGCATCAGTACCATCAGGCGCCTCAACTGGATCTCGTGAAGCATTAGAACTTCGCGATAATGACCCAAAAAGATACCATGGTAAAGGTGTTTTAAAAGCTGTTGAAAATATAAACACAACTATTGCCCAAGCCCTAGAAGGAAAAGCTTTAGTGCAAACTAGTATCGATAGCACACTAAATGCCCTAGATGGAACTGAATTTAAATCAAACCTAGGTGCTAACGCAACTCTAGCTGTCTCATTAGCGTGTCTAAAAGCTGCTGCTAAATCAGAAAATAAGGAACTATACGAATATGTTTCAGGTGGCAAAGTCACTTTGCCTATCCCAATGATGAATATCATAAATGGTGGTAAACATGCTAACAATGATTTAGATATCCAAGAATTTATGATTATGCCAACAGTTAAAACTTTCAAAGAGCGTCTAAGAGCAGGTTCAGAAATATTCCATACCCTAAAGAAAATTCTAAATGATATGGGTTGTTCAACTGGCGTTGGCGACGAAGGTGGTTTTGCGCCAAACCTTAAAAACAACGAAGAAGCCCTAGAATTAATTGTAAAAGCTATTAAAGAATCCGGTTACACTCCTGGTAATGATGTCTTTATTGCTCTAGATGTAGCATCATCAGAAATTTATGATGCCAATACTAATACTTATAGTATCGATGGTAAAAAACTAAATCCAACTGAACTAACTAACTACTATATTAGTTTAATTGAAAAATATCCAGTCGTTAGCATCGAAGATGCCTTTATGGAAGACGACTTTGAATCACTAGCTAAGCTAACTTCTATAATTGGCTCAAAAATAATGCTAGTAGGAGACGATTATTTTGTAACAAATAAAAAATTTCTTCAAAAAGGTATCGACAATCATGCCGGAAATGCTATTCTTTTAAAAGCTAATCAAATTGGAACCGTAACTGAAATGGTTGATACTATAGTTCTAGCTAAGAAAAATAACTATAAAATGATAATCTCCCATCGTAGTGGTGAAACCGAAGATACATTTATTGCTGACTTAGCCGTTGGTCTATGCATTCCATACATTAAGACTGGTTCACTATCGCGTGGTGAAAGAATTGCTAAATACAATAGATTATTAAGAATTGAAGAAAAACTTGAAAATAATTAAGAATTTCTTGCATAAGTCCAGGGTTTATGGTATAGTTTTAAAAGAACGGAAGTGTTTTTTATGGAAACTTTACTATTAATCGTATCAGTATTATTAATTGCTATTGTTCTACTTCAAAGTAATAAAGCAAGCGACGCTGGTCAAATAATCACTGGTGGCAATGAAGCGTTATTTAAAAAGCAAAAAGAAAGAGGCTTAGAACTATTTATTAGTAGACTAACCTTAATCTTAGGAATTTTATTCTTTTTAATCTCATTCATTCTATTTTTACAAAAGTAAGTTTCAAGAAATTGAAGCTTTTTCTTTTTTCTAAGAACTAGATTGTAAAATATTGCTAATCATATAGTAAATAATACTCATTTTTCCGTAAGTATGATAAAATTAATTTAAGAAGGTGAATACATGAAACAAGAAATACTTAATAAACTAGAAAACATTCATGAAGCTAAAACTCTAATTGAAATAAATGACTTACTAGGGTTAAAAACCGCTGACGAATTACGAGAACTCCAAGAAACATTAAACGAATTAGTAGAAGAATACTTAGTGTTCTATACAAAGAAAGAAAAATATATTCTTTTAAAAAATTGCCCATCTTTAAAAATTGGACAAATCTCTATTAACAAAAAAGGCTTTGGTTTTGTAATTCTTCCTAACGAAGAAGATATCTATGTTGATGCTTCTAACCTAAACAACGCTATTCATGGTGATATTGTCTTATGTGAAGTAACAAAAAATGGCTTAAAAAAAGAAGGCAAAGTCATTAGAACACTAAAAAGAGAATTAAAAAATGTTGTTGGGGAAGTTATTTATCAAGATGATGAAAAATATCTAAAATTAGATGATGACAAATTAAATATTACCGTTAAACTTGACCCTGATTATGCTCATAATTGTGTTGAAGGCCATAAAGTTTTAGTTGAACTAACTAAAGAGTTAAAGAAAAAAGTCTATTTAGGAACTGTTTTAAAAATAATTGGTCACAAAAATGACCCTAAAGTTGATATCCTAAGCATTGCTTATAAATATGGAATTTATGAAGATTTTCCAGAAGACGTTATTGAACAATTAGATGCCATCCCTGATGAAGTATCCAAAGACGAGTTAAAAAATCGCCGTGACTTAACAGATAAAGTTATTTTTACTATTGACGGTGATGATACTAAAGATATCGACGACGCCATAAGCCTTGAAATGAATGGCGAAAATTATGTTCTAGGGGTCCACATTGCCGATGTTTCCAACTACGTTAAAGAAAATACGCCCCTTGGTGATGAAGCATTTAAACGTGGAACTTCTTCTTATCTTGCTGATACTGTAATTCCAATGCTACCCCATAAGCTATCTAACGGCATTTGCTCTTTAAACGAAGGGGTAATTCGTTTATCAATGTCTTGCGTTATGGAATTTGACAATCAAGGCAAACTAGTTAACTATGATATTTTTCCAAGTTATATTAGAAGTCACAAAAAAATGACTTATAAAAAAGTTAATGATATTATTGAACGTGGTATTATAGCTGAAGATTATAAACCATTTGCTGAAACTTTAATCAAAATGAATGAACTAGCTCATATTTTAAGAAAAATGAAAGAACGTCGAGGTTATATTGATTTTGACCTAGACGAGGCTAAAATTATTCAAGATGAAAATGGGGTTGCTATCGATGTTGTAAAAAGAGTACGTGAAGCCGGAGAACTACTAATTGAAGACTTTATGATTGCTGCTAATGAATGCGTTGCAACTCATATATATAATATGGACTTACCATTTATCTATCGTATTCATGAAAATCCTAAGCCAGAAAAAGTAGAAGACTTCTTAAATATGGTAAATCTTCTAGGATATCACTTACATACTAAAATTACCAATATTACTCCATATACAATGCAAAGAGTACTAGAAGAATTAGCTGATAAAAAAGAGTTTCCTATTCTTTCAACACTTCTATTAAGAAGCATGCGCAAAGCTGAGTACTCTAAAGAAAACTTAGGACACTTTGGTATTGCATCAAAAGCCTACACCCATTTCACATCACCAATTAGAAGATATCCAGACTTAGAAGTTCATCGTCTTTTAAAGAAATATCTTGTTGAAAACGACATGTCAATGTCGACAATTGACTTCTTAAATACCGCTTTAGTAGAGATTGCATCTCATTCTTCAGAAAGAGAAGTTGCCGCTCAAAATGCCGAACGAGATGTTGATGATATGAAAATGGCTGAATACATGGAGAAAAATGTTGGTAAAACCTATGTTGGTACTATAAGCTCGGTCACATCATTTGGATTCTTTGTTGAATTAGATAACCTAATCGAAGGCTTAGTTCATATAAGTACATTAAAAAAGGATTATTACAATTATGTTCCTGAATTATTAAGCATTATAGGTAAAAGTACTAAAAAAACTTATCGTCTAGGCGATAAAGTTAAAGTAATATGTACAGCCGCTTCAAAAGAAACCGCTATGATAGATTTTGAAATCGTTGAGGATAAAGATGGAAATAAAAAACAGAAAAGCTAATTTTGAATATTTTATTGAAGAACGCTATGAAGCCGGAATTGAGCTAAAAGGAACCGAAATCAAATCAATAAGAAAAGGCTCCTGTGATATAAAAGACTCTTTTATCATTATTAAAAATCAAGAAGCCTTCCTATTAAATACTTATATTGCCAAATACGAAGAAGGAAATATTTTTAACCACGAAGAACGACGTACCAGAAAACTTCTTCTTCATAAAAAAGAAATAAAAAAACTATTAGAAGCCTCTAGTAGAGACGGCTATTCTCTAATACCGTTAAGTATTTATCTAAAAAAAGGCAAGGCCAAGGTTGAAATTGGTGTTTGTAAAGGTAAAAAACTTTATGATAAGAGAGAAACTATCAAAAAAAGAGACTTAGAACGTGAAAATAGTCGTAACTATTCTTATTAAAAGCATACAATATCATTATGGTATTGTATTTTTTGTCAATTAATGTAAAACAAGATTATATTGTGTAATTTATTGCAAAAATGTTTGCATTTCATAAAATATTGTGGTAGACTTAATAACGCAACCCAAAAAAGGGTGGCAAAAAGTGTGGTAGTTATAAATTAAATATAAAATTATGAAAGAGGTGAAACATATGGAAAAAGAAATTACTATTAACGATATTATGGCTCATTATACTGAAGAAGAAATGGCCGCTCTTGCAATTCGTCAAGAAAACCCTTTCTTCCAAAAATTAGTTGACACATACAGTAAATACCCTGTAGAAAAGCTATATCCAGTTTTAATCGCATTAGAACAAAGAATTATGGAAAAGAAAGACCTTAGAAGCTTCAACCATAAATTAGCTTTACTACAAGGAGCAATAAATTACAATAACAAAAAAAGTTTAAAAAGAACTTTAGCTAATTCAAGCGTTCGTTACTATAACTAAGAAACAGAATTTATCTGTTTCTTTTTATAAATTCAAAAATTTGTGTTATAATTATACCAAGAGTAAGGAGTATAAAGTATGAATAAAATCAAATCTTTTTTTAAAAACTTAAAACCAAAACAAAAAATATGCCTTATTGGCATTTTAATAGCAATAATATTTATATCAATATTAACTGTTATCGTCTTAAGTAAAAATCATAAACAACCAACTAATCAAGAAAATCCAAGGGAAGAAATCAAAGATGAAGCTAAAGTCGAACCAAAAGTAACTATTATCGATGAAAATTCTAATACTCGTCCCTTCGCCGTAATGATTAATAATCACCCTCAAGCAAGAGCACACCATGCCGGTCTTCAAGATGCCTATATGATTTATGAAATAATTGTTGAAGGCGGCTTAACTAGGTACCTAGCATTATATAAAGACCAAACAACTGAAAAAATAGGTAGCGTTAGAAGTTCTAGACATTATTTCCTTGATTATGCCATGGAAAATGACGCTATGTACGTTCACTGGGGTTGGTCTCCTCAAGCACAAAGTGATATCTCGACTTATAAAATAAATAACATCAACGGTCTAACTTACGAAGGAACATACTTCTATCGTGATAGAACCCTTGGCGTCTCTAAAGAACACACTGGCTTTACTAACATGGAACTACTAAACAAAGCGGCAAGTAAATTAAACTATCGTACCACAACTAATCAAAAAGCCCTTCTAAATTATATTGCTGGCGATGTTGATTTAAGTACTATGGAAAACACTCAAAAAGCCGATACCATAACGATTCGTTATTCCCAATCAATAACTGATAAATATGTTTATGACGCTGAAACTAAAACCTATAAACGCTACGTAAATAATAAAGAACATATTGACGATGTAACTAAAAAACAATATACTTTTAAAAATATCATTACTTACCAAGTTGGCAATAATACCATAAGTGGCGATGAAAAAGGTCGTCAAGACTTAGGAAATGTAGGATCTGGAGAAGGCTATTACATCACAAATGGTTATGCCATAAAAATAAAATGGTCTAAAGAATCACGAGATACCAAAACAAAATATACACTACTTGATGGCACAGAGTTAAAAGTTTCTGATGGTAATACATTTATTCAAATTCAACCTAAAAATCAGAATCTAACTATTGAACAAAATATTGAAGAAAAAGCTAATCAAGAATAAAAAGGAGAAAAAATGGATACACTAATTGCATTTCTAAGTAAAAATTATATTATATTTATTATTATAACAATCTTTCTAATCTTTGCTTTAGTTGGTTATATTATTGATACTAAAACCATAAATACCAAGGATACAAATCAAAATAAAGAAGATGAGCTAAAAGACGAAACTTTAAAAGAAGAAACGGAAACCCTAACTTCTATGATGAATCGTCAAATGAATAATCCTGATATTGCCGATGCCAAACTCGGGGAAAGCGACAATCATAAAGATAACGTTGAACAACTATAAAATCCTTTTTGGGATTTTTTTTAGTCCATTAAACTCCCATTTTAAAAGCCTTCAGCCTCTGTTTGGAAATTATAGCTAAAACAAAGGGGTAGAAAACTTAAAGATAATTTGCTATAATAATCTAGAATAAGAAAGAGAGATGTTGTTATGACACTGCAAACCGTATGGAGTATCATATCGAAAATAATAGATATATCCCTAGTTTGGTTAATGTTTTATTATATTTTAAAAAATATTAGAAATAATGTAAAAATGGTTTTAATAGTAAAAGGAATTATCCTTATCTTAGCTATTAAAATAATTAGTAATTTACTAAATTTATATACTATCGGCTTATTGCTAGAATACGTTTTAGAATGGGGCCCCCTAGCTATAATAGTAGTTTTCCAACCGGAAATAAGAAATGTTCTTGAATCAATTGGACGTACTCAACTTCTAGGACGTCACAAAGTTCTTACTGTTGACGAAAGAGAACGCGTTGTCTACGAAATTATGGACGCGGTTGAATACCTAAAGAAAAATCGTATTGGGGCTTTAATCGTCATTGAAAGAGATATGTCACTTCAAGAATACATTACTCCTGCAACAAAAGTATACGCTGATTTAACAAGCCCACTATTAGGAACAATATTCTTCCCAAATAGTCCACTTCATGACGGTGGGGTAATAATCCAAGGAGACCGCATAACTTGTGCTGGCGCTGTTTTCAAAACCAGTATGAATCCTTCAATTTCCAAAAGATTAGGAACCCGTCACCGCGCTGCCTTAGGTATTGCTGAAGAAACCGACGCTATTGCCTTAGTTGTATCAGAAGAAACAGGCCGTTTATCAATTGCCGTTGATAGCGAATTAAAATATAACTTATCATTAGATGAATTTAGAATGACTTTAGTTGATGAACTAAAACCAAAGACTGAAATTTTCTATGATGCCGATCAAAATAACGACGGAAACGAAGGTGATTATAATGAATAAAATATTTAATCTCATTGCCTCATTTTTTAAAGGCGTATATAACATAATTGATAAATACATTGTAACTCCCATCAGTAAAATAATTTATAATATTGATAAAAAAGTAAATAAAAGTGGCGGTAAAATAGAAAAAATTCTTAACAGGCCCAATATGCTACTCTACATGTCATTAGCATTAGCTATAATTGTTTTCCTTCTAATCGATAGTAAAGTAATAACTCTAGTCGAAACTGAAGCCGAAATCATCACAAACCAACAAGTAAATGTTGAGTATAACAGCGAAGCTTATGTCATCGAAGACCTACCAGAAACTGTTGATATCACCCTAATAGGTCGTAAAAGTGACCTTTATTTAGCTAAACAATTAGGCGAAAACGAAGTAGTCTTAGACTTAACCGACTACACTCCAAGAGATGAACCATATAAAGTAAAATTAACTTACAATCAAACTATCAATTCCCTAAGTTACAAACTAGACCCAACCTACGTCTATGTAACAATAAAGAAAAAAGTCTCAACCTTAAAAACAATTAGCTACGATTTAATAAACCAAGATAAATTAAATGAATTAAATCCAGAACTAAGCGTTTCTAACGTTGAACTAGACAAAAATGAAGTAGTAGTAAAAGGTAGTCAAGATACTTTAAATAAAATAGCAACGGTTAAAGCTTTAATTGACTTAAATAACAAAAACTTCAAAGCCAAAGGCACATATAACTTAGAAAATGTTCCAATAGTAGCCTATGATGAAACTGGAAACATCTTAAAAAATGTTGAAATAGTACCAAGCAAAGTTAATGCAACTGTAACATTCACATCTTATAGTAAAGAGGTTCCAATCGAAGTTCAAACCACTGGTAACTTAGTATCTGGCAAAGCCATAAGCTCAATCACAATTAATGGTAAGAGTGAATATTACGTAACTATTTATGGTGAACAAAGTGAAATTGACTCTATTGATTCCTTACCAGTAACCATAGATGTAACTGACCAAGGAAATAATGGCTCTAAGACTTATCCAAGTAATATTTTAAAACCAAGTGGTGTTAAATACATGTCAGCAAGCTCAGTAAACATCGTGGCATCATTCGGTGAAGCAAAACAAAAAACTATCGATGGCCTAACCATAACCGTGGAAAATACGCCAGCTAACCTTAAAGCAACAGCCACTAGCCAAGCTACAATAAGCGTTCAAGTAATTGGTGTTCAATCAGTAATAGATGCCATTACAGCTTCTGATATTAAAGCCTACATCGACTTAAGTGGCTACACCGCTGGTAATCACACTGTTCCTGTTCAAGTTAAAGGAAACAACCCAATGGCTCAATACATTGTATCATCAAGTGTTAACATAAATATTACAAACAAATAAAACAAACAAGCCCTAAAACAAGGCTTGTTTTTTAATCCATTTTTTCATAATGAATATCCATAAATAAAAGTCCAATATTAATAAGGCCACAAATGCCAACAATAATATAGATGATATTCTGCAACATTTCACTAAACTTAAATAAAGCATAAACTAAATTCAAGTCAAATAGACCAATTAGTCCCCAGTTTAAAGCACCAATTATTGTAAATACTAGGCATATTTTCTGTAATGTCTTCATTATAACCTCCCAATCTAAACTTAATATAACCAAATTAAAGAATATTATTCCAAAAGAAAAATATAATTAAATTAGAAAAGGAGTTTAAATAATGAAAAAAATAATCACCCTTATTTTATGTGTCTTATTACTAAGTGGTTGCGGTAAATCTAAAGAAGAAAAATTAATAAGTGAGTTTAAAAGCGATGTTAACTCATCTAAATCATATCTTCTTGAAGGAAGCCTTGAATTATATAACGGGGATGATACCTACACGTATAGTCTTAAAGTAGGATACAAAAAGAAAGATATGTACAAAGTTAATCTAACTAATCAAGTTAATAACCATGAACAAATAATCTTAAAAAATACCGAAGGTGTCTATGTAATAACCCCATCATTAAATAAAAGCTTTAAGTTCCAAAGCGAATGGCCTAACAACAGTTCCCAATCTTACATTTTAGAATCCATCCTAAATGATATAAACACCACCGAAGATAAAAAATACGAAGACACCACCGACTACTACATCATTAAATCCAACGTCAACTATCCTAACAACCCTAATTTAACCTATCAAAAACTATATTTTGATAAAAACATGAATCTAAAAAAGAACGAAGTATATGATAAAGATAATATTTTAAAAATTAAAGTAAGTGTTAATAATATTGATTATAAAGCTAACCTAGAAGATGATTACTTTGACTTAGACGCATCTATTAATGAAGATTGTTGCAATACTAGCGAAACAGCTGAGTTTAAAGATATTTTATATCCTTTATATATACCAACTGATACCTATCTTACTACCAAAGAAACCGTGAATATTGATACTGGAACTCGTGCTATTTTAACGTTCAGTGGATCTAAGGACTTTGTACTAGTCGAAGAAGCTTCTAACCCCAAAACTGAGTTTGAAACTATTCCTGTTTATGGCGATCCTATCATGATGAACGGTAGTGTTGGTGCCCTAAGCGGCAATTCCTTATACTGGAGTGCTAACAACGTCGATTACTATCTAGCGGGCAGTAACATGAGCGAAGAAGAACTATTAAACGTTGCTAATTCTATTTCCAATACCATAGTTACGGGAAAATAATCAAATAACCTTTGCAACTAAGCCTAAGATAGTTTATAATGTACTTAGGTGGTTATATGCAAAACGAAGAAACAAAAACAATGAAACAATTTCTAATTACTTTAATAATCGTCATCGTAGGTGTCGTAGGAATCTATTTATTAACAAAATATGTTGTCAAAAAGGATAACTCTACAAATAACTCTTCTACCACTGAAGAAAAAAGCTACATTGATCCTAATACGGCTATCGTTGGTACTATGCTTAACAAAAGTAGCGACGCATACTACGTTATTATCTATGATAAAACAAAAGATAATGCCACAACATATTACAGCTTAGTTTCTACCTACAAAGCCAAGGATAAAGCTTTAAAGGTATACACAGTTGATTTATCAAATAGTTTAAATAAAAAATATATTGCTACTGATAATAAAACTAACCCTAAAGCTACTAACTTAGAAGATTTAAAATTCGGTGAAGTTACCTTGTTAAAGGTTAAAAACAATAAAATAACTGAAGCTTATGAAACAACCGACGCGATTAAAAAAGCATTAGATGTTAAATAATTGTCATTAAGTCCTATAAGGACTTTTTTTCGTACATTTTAAAATTTCACAACATTTTCATTTTTAAAAACTTTAAAAAGCAAGAGTAATATGTTAATATTATAAAGTAGAGGCAATTATGAAAATAGAAAAAAATAAAGAACATAAAAGTAAGAAAATAAATAATCTAAAAGCTAAAGGTTTTAATCTTTACGAAATAATTGGCATCATAGTTATTACAAGTATCATAAGTATCGCTGCATCAGGCATTATTATAAATAATAATTATCGTACTTCTAGTGGTCTATCCTATAGCGAACTCTTAAAAGACGACAAAGTAAAAGAATTTTTAAACGTCTATTCTAAAGTCGTAGCTGGCTATTACGAGTCCGTTGATAAAGATGGTGCAATTGATTCAGCTATTAACGGCATGGTTAGTTATATTGGCGACGAATACACAACCTATATGGATAATGAAGATGCCAGTGTCCTAGTAAATTCCTTATCCGGAAAATATGAAGGAATAGGTATAAGTATTAGTACTCAAGACACGGGGTTAATCGTTAAAGTCCATGATAATTCTCCTGCATCAGTATCTGGCTTGCAGGTAAATGATCGTATCATAAAAGTAAACGACACAAAAATATCAAAAGATAACGCTAGTGACATATCAAAATTAATCAAAGAAAGTACAGATAAAAAAGTAAAATTAACCGTTAATCGTGATAATCAAGAACTAGAATTTAACCTGGAATTAAAAGAAATAAACACCCCTGCAGTAAGTGATGACATCATTGAATCTAACGGCCATAAAATAGGATATATGAAAATTTCAACATTTTCTAAGACGTTAACAGAGCAAGTAGCATCATCATTAACCAAAATGGAAGGCCAAAATATTGATTCATTAATCATTGATTTACGTGATAATGGTGGTGGGTATTTAAATATTGCTACCGATGTTGCCAGTCTATTTCTTGAAAAAGGCAAAGTAATATATTCTCTAGAAAGCAAAAATGGTACATCAACAAAAAAAGATGAAACTGATGAAAAAAGAACCTATCCCATTATGGTATTAATAAACGGAGCTACTGCCAGTGCCGCTGAAATATTAACTGGTGCTCTAGTAGATTCTTATGGGGCAGAAACCCTAGGTACAACAAGTTATGGTAAAGGCAAAGTGCAACAAGCTATGAATTTAAAAGATGGTAGCTTAGTAAAATATACAACATATAAATGGTTAAGACCTAATGGCGAATGCATTGATGAAGCTGGAATTGACCCTAAATACGGTGTTGAATTAGAGATAATAAAAGATGAAGAGGGCAAGGTAAAAGAAGTTCATGACACCCAATATACAAAAGCAATCGAAATAATGAGCAATAAGGACATCAATTGATGTTCTTTTTTACACCCACTACTAGCGCGATAAAACTTCACATAGCCAAAATTATACAAATGCGATATAATTAAAAAGGAAGAAGGAATTTATGAATAACAAACAAATCAAAGTAGGTGATAGACTAACTATTCATTGCTACAAGCATAATGGTAAAATTCATCGTAGCTGGGATGAAGCAACTGTTCTTGAAATAACGGACGATATGCTTGTATGTGCTAATAATAAAACCATTGTAACAGAATCAGATGGCAGAAGTCATAAAACCAATGAGCCAGCAGTTATGTTTTTTTACAAAAGAAAATGGTTTAATATCATTGGTCAGTTAAAACCATTTGGATTATTTTATTACTGTAATATAGCAACGCCATATCTAATAGATGACGGAATAATAAAATATATTGATTATGATTTAGATTTAAGAGTATTTCCTGATGGTGGCTTTAGAGTATTAGATAAAAACGAATATAAATATCATAAGAAAATAATGAATTATTCTAACGAATTAGATATGATACTAAAAAAAGAATTATCTAATTTAATCGATATGAAACGTCATAATGTTGGACCATTTGCTAAAGGAATAGTTGAAAACTATTATCTTCAATATCAAAAACTAAAAAAATCAAAATAAAAGAAGCAACATATCATAAAATATCCGCCCTAATAAGCGGTTTTTTTAATATAAAGAGTATTCATTTATAAATTAGCTAATTTGTTGTATAAAAAAATACCACCGCAATCCTCATCCAAAATTTTAATTGAGTTGTTTTGCCATACCTTGTTTTAGTATAAAAAAGTCAATTAAGTATCAAATTGTTTATTTTAATGTTAAGCAGTAACGTCAAATTTCTATATTTTCACAAAAAATGCAAAATGTTCTTG
>HF998235.1:0-64032 GCA_000433255.1 Coprobacillus sp. CAG:605
CCCTTGGTGGAGAGGTAATTCATATATCTGCATTTGCTTCTATCAATTTTGTTTGTTCTCTTTTAGTAATTTCATTTATTACTTTCTTTTCATAATAGCAAAGATAAGAATCTCCATAGAATTTTCTATTTTCTTCTTGTTCTTTTTTATAATCTTTTAATGCATTTACTAGCGTATCTCCAATAGAAATAGTTCTTCTACTTTGAGGATTTTTACAATCCCCATAATACCAAACACC
Organism: Coprobacillus sp. CAG:605; assembly: GCA_000433255.1. GTDB lineage: Bacteria > Bacillota_I > Bacilli_A > RF39 > UBA660 > CAG-605. Next base: position 239 of record HF998235.1, read on the forward strand.
AACAGAATGTCCTTTTGTTATATTTTTTCTTTTTGGTAAACCATATTGATTTTTCTTAATAATGTTTTTATTTATTATTAATGTTTTCTTTTCAAAATCAACGCAATCCCAAGTTAAACCATATACTTCTGACACTCTCATTCCTGTATAATAAACAGTTAAAAAAGCATAATATATTGAATGTGTACCTTTAAATCTATCTAATATTCTTTCTATTTCTTCTTGCGTAAATATATGTGCAGGATCTTTTCCAATTTTATCTATTCTTGGTGCATGGACGTGTTCAGCAGGATTAGTGTTAATATAATTTAATGTGTAACACGCATATTTTAATGAACCTTTAACCACTTTTAAAATACTCGCCATATAGTTTTTTGAAAAGCCATACTCAACATATATTTTATTGATAAATTCCTGTAAAAGACGTGTATCTAATTGCCATAATTTATAAAATTCTACTCTTGGTTTTACGTGATTTTTAATAATGTTTATATAAGATATTGTAGTAGAGTAATGCAAATTGAAACTTGCATAATTATCTATCCAATAATCTAAAAAATCTGCATACGACATATTTTCTCTTAACTGCGTCTTTTGACCATTGTAGTAAAAATCGTTATAGGCTTTTGCTCCTTCTTTAAAAGCCTCTGCTTTTGTTTGATACCCTGACTTTGTTATCCATTTTCTTGTTCCATCAACTGTTGCAATTTCAAATCGGTATTCATATACCTTTCCACGTTTTCTTACGCTTACCATAGTTATCTCTCCTTCATTATAAAACTTAATGAAACGGAAAAATGCCAGCATTTCGAATGCTGACATTTTATATAACTATGTCCACAATAATTGTCCACGTAGATTTTTTATTGATTTTTATGGGGTTTCCTCGATTCTGTCCACATTATTTATGCTATGTGGACAAATCGTGGACAAATTGTCATCTGTGGACAAATTTATCATTTTTTCTATTTTTAACAATTCCTTGTTTTATAAGGGTTTGCGATGTTATTTACCACAACAGTTTTTGTACTTTTTGCCACTTCCACATGGACACAAATCATTACGTCCAACCTTAGTTACCTTTTTAGGAACATGTTTAGCTTTTTCTTTACCATCATTTTCCTTACCTTCAACTACTGGTTTTCTTGTAAGATTTTGTGTAATTTGAGCTTTCAATAAGAAAGTAGATATCTTAGCATCAATACTATCTTCCATCTTTTCAAATATTTGATATCCTTCTTGAGTATAAGCTTGTAATGGATTAGTTTGACCATATCCTCTTAAACCAATACCTTCTCTTAAATGTTCCATAGTAGATATATGATCTACCCAAGCCTCATCAATTACTCTTAAACTAATAGCTTTCTCAAATTCATTAACTACTTCAATTGGAATATCTTTTAGTTTATTCTTATAATCTTCTAAAATCTTTTTATTCAAATAATCTTCAACTTGTTCATCTTTCATATCCTTGATTTCATCAAGTTCAATCTTATTTTTATGTAATAAATTATTATTAACATCTTCTAAAATATCAATCTTATCAGCTTCAGTTAAATATCCTTCTGGATCAATATGATTATCAATTAAAGCTGCTACATTATTCTTAAATGTTTCTTCAATATCTAAAGTAACGTCTTCTTTATCTAATAATTCATTTCTTCTCTTATAAATAATCTCTCTTTGTTGATTCATGACATTATCATAATCTAACAAACTCTTACGCATATCAAAGTTATTTCCTTCAACTTTCTTTTGTGCAGTTTCAATAGACCTAGTAAATGTTTTTGACCTAATAGCTTGACTACCATCAATACCTAGCGAAATTAACATATTCTTAATTTTTTCAGTACCAAATCTTCTCATTAAATCATCTTCAAATGATACAAAGAATTGTGATACACCAGGATCTCCTTGACGACCTGAACGTCCTCTTAACTGATTATCAATACGACGAGATTCATGTCTTTCTGTACCAATTACATAAAGACCACCTAACTCTTTAACCCCTTCACCAAGTTTAATATCCGTACCACGACCAGCCATGTTAGTAGCTATTGTAATAGCACCTTTTTCACCGGCCTTAGCAATAATCTCAGCTTCTCGTTCATGATTCTTAGCATTTAATACTTCATGAGGCAAATGAGCTTTCTTTAATAAACCACTTAAATGTTCATTAGACTCTACTGAAATAGTACCAACTAAAATAGGTTGCCCAGTAGCATGAATCTCTTTAATACAATTAATAATGGCTTGATATTTTCCTTCTTCTGTAGCATAAACTAAATCTGGTAAATCTTGTCTAATTACAGGTTTATTAGTAGGAATTTGAATTACATACATATTATATATATTGATAAATTCTTCTTCCTCAGTCTTAGCTGTACCTGTCATACCTGATAACTTATTATACATTCTAAATAAGTTTTGGAATGTAATAGTAGCCATGGTCTTAGTTTCTTCATTAATAGTTACATTTTCTTTAGCTTCAATAGCTTGATGTAACCCATCACTAAACTGTCTACCATGCATTAAACGACCCGTAAATTGGTCAACGATAATAACTTCACCATTTTCAATTACATAATCAACATCCTTTTTAAAGCCATAATTAGCTTTCAAAGCTTGATTAATATGATGTACTAAAGCACTATTATCAATATCATAAAGATTTTTTAAATGAAAATAATTTTCAACTTTTTCACTACCTGATTCAGTTAATGAAACATTTTTAGTCTTTACATCTAAATCATAATCTTCTTCTTTTAATTTCTTAACTGCTCTATCCGCATCAATATATAAATTTTTAGCATCAAATCTACCACCAGATATAATTAATGGTGTTCTTGCTTCATCGATTAAAATTGAGTCAACCTCATCAACAATACAAAAATTAAGTGGTCTTTGAACTCTATCTTCCGCTCTAATTACCATATTATCTCTTAAGTAATCAAAACCAATCTCATTGTTTGTTGAATACATTACATCACAATTATAAGCTTCTTGCTTTTGTTTAGGATTTAATTCTCTTAAATTCAACCCTACAGTAAGTCCTAAGAAACGATAAATATTTCCCATCCACTCTGAGTCACGTTGTGCCAAGAATTCATTTACTGTTACAATATGAACCCCCTTACCACTTAACGCATTTAAATAAGTTGGCATTGTCTCGGTCAAAGTCTTACCTTCACCAGTTTTCATTTCCGCAATATTACCATAATGGATTGCTAAACCACCAACTACCTGAACAAAATAAGGTTTTTCTCCAATAACACGATAAGCAGCTTCTCTTACAGTAGCAAAAGCCGGTACTATAATATCATCTAAAGTTTTACCTTGTTCTAACTCTTTCTTAAATTCACCAGTTTTATTTTTTAATTCTTCATCACTAAGTTTGGAATATTCTGAATCTAAAGCAACAATTTTCTTTGCTATTTCTTCAAATCTACATAATTCTCTATATTCACTATCTATTAGTTTTTTTAAAAATTTCATAATTTCTAACCTCCACATCATATATTCTAGCATATTTTAATACTAAAATAAAAACAAATTAAGTAAAATTCCTTAAAAAGAAACCAATTTTTATATTTTATTAACTTTTAATACTCAATATCCATTAAATAAAGCCCACAAGCTGGTGCCGTCATCATTTGCTTTTTTATCATATAATCATCAAGCATCTTTGAAACATCACATATTTCTTTTTTATGCATCCCAACTTCCAACATTGCTCCAACCATATTTCTTACCATATAACGATAAAAACTTTTACCTAAAAATTCTATTTCTAAAATGTCGTTATTCATATTAAATTTGATGTCCTCAACACACATCAAATAATTATCCCTTTCCCCAGCAACAAAATTTCTAAAATCATGACACCCCAAAAATACCTTAGCGCATTCCCTCATTTTATCAATATCTAACTTTTCATACACTTGTAAAAAATATCTACTCTTTAAGCAATCAAAATCACCTAAATTAATTTTATAAACATACTTTTTTCGCTTCACATTAAATCTAGCATGAAAATCATTACCTACTTTTTTACAATCTAGTACTCTTATATCATTATCTAAAATCCTATTAACCGCATACATAAGCCTATCTGCTGGTATATCATAATCTATATCAAAATGTATCATTTGACCATAAGCATGAACCCCTTTATCCGTCCTAGAAGCTCCTTTAACTAAAACTTCACCTTTATTAATCACCCCAAGAGCTTCTTCTAAAACTTTTTGAACCGTACGATAATCATTAAGCCTTTGAAACCCATAAAAACCACTACCGTCATAACTTACTTTCATTAAATATCTCATTTAGCTTCCACATCCCTATATATTGCTTTTATTAATTCTTTCACATCTACATAATCTAGTAATTCATGTCCATTTTTTCGAGCCATTTTCACAAATTCAATAATTTTAGGCATCTTCATATACCGATATAACTTTTCATTATAACAATCATTACCTAAACACTCCAAAACAATCTTACCATTTCTAAAAACAACATAATTATCTACAACATCTAGATAATCTTCATTTTCATCATCAAATATTATAATATTTTTCTTATACTTACTCTTTAATCTCTTAAAAACTTTCTTCAAAGATTCTTTATCCTTATAATTAAAACCTTTAAAATAATAATCAACAATTATCACTTTAGGATTATAAAAAAGCACACATGCTAACCACACTTTTTTTTGCTCCATTCTCGACATATTTAAAATATCTCTTGTCAAAAAGTCTTGCGATAACCCCACCATCATTAACGCCTTAAGTCCTTTATCAACTACATCTATAATTTCTAAATCATAAATTTCATTTAAATACTTCATTTCATCCAAAGCATTTTTCATCTCAAACTCTTTTAAAACTTCATTACCTAAATATCCAATATCACTAGCGTGTCCACATTCATTAACTAACAAATACCCATTCAAAGGATTCTTTTTCTTAAACAATAAGTCCTTAATTAAAGCCCCACTAAGTCCATTACAAAAAGTAATCGCACTATCTTTAAAAACATAATCAACATGATTTAATTTTTGATAATCTTTTAATGATCTAACACTTAAATCTTTCATTATGATTTCCATATTTCTTTAATCATCTCCTTATTATCTGTAATAATCCTATCTAAAAGCCCATAATATCCCAGTTGAATTGATAAATCAATCATAAAAGGTAAATCAAATCCCAATCTTCGTAATAATTTTTCTTCTTTTAAACATTCAATCGTCTTACCTTCCATAGCAATTTCTTTATTATAAAGCACTACTAAATAAGGAAAAAAAGTTACATAATCCATATCCGTTGTAATATTTATAATCGTTATCTTATTCTTCTTACAATAACTAATTATTCTCTTAATCATATCCTCATTCATATCAATAAATAAATCATCAATAACTAAATAAACCGGATTTCGCACTAATTCTTTAATAATCTTAATATAATTTTTCCATTCAACATCAAAATTACATATTCTTTTTTCTAACTCATCATCTAATTTAAAATAATCAATTATCTTTTTAGTTCGAGCTTCCTCTTCTTCTAATTCCAAATTTAAGTCATTCATACTATCAAAAAGCTCATTAATAACTGTATTTTTATTAACGTATTTATCATGAAACACAACAGCGACATATCTCCTTAATAAATATAAATTACTTCTAACTATTTCCACACCATTAATTTTTATTGAACCACGATATCTTATTCTACCAGCTAAAATACGCGCTAACGTCGTTTTCCCAGAACCACTAGGGCCAATAATACTAACTCCAACCCCTTTAGGTATAGTTAAAGATAAGTTATGAAAAATTTCTTTATCTAAAGTTGTATAAGATATGTTGCTTAAGTTTAATTGTTCCATAATCCTCACCTTAAGTTAATATTATACATAAACTTGCCAAAAAAAGAAAGATTAATTATCTTCCTTTATAACATTTTCCTCTGTAGAATCACTACTTGAACTACTTTTATCCTTATTTTCAACTCTTAGAATTAATTCTCCATCTTTAGTATACCCAAATTTTTCTCTCGCATATCTTGCCATATAATCTGGATCTTGCAATTTAACAACTTCGCTTTCTAACTTTTTTTCTTCTAAAACTAAACTATCATATTTATTAGTAAGCTCGCCCTTTAGTCTTCTATTTTCAAAAATTTTTGTCCAATCATTAAACACACTATGAATAACCAAAACGATTAAAACAATTAAAATTACACTTAACCATTTCATTCTTCTTTTAGCTTTATTAACTTTTTTCTTCTTAACTTGACCCTTATTCACCATTTCATACCCTCTAGTATCAATAATTATACCACGAAACGTACCTATTTTCTAGAAGATAACTTTAATTTTACATTTTATTTGTAAACTTTCTTCCAACAAAAAAACCCAAAATAATAATAAACATAAAATATATGTGAAAATTACCATTATTAATAAAGAACAAAACATCAACATACATTATTACCATAATAAAAGTTGCCAAGAAATATATCAAAATCTTAGAAACCAAATAAGCTTTCTTTAAAAGTTTCCTATGAACTCTCATACAAAAATTAATAAGTATTCCATATAAGAATGAAATAAAAAAGCATATTAACTGAACTTCAATTTTCATTTAAACAATTTATCAAAGATAGAGCCTTCTTTTTTACTATCTTTGCCATCTAAGTACACTAAAGAATTAACTTTTCCTTTTATATTTAAATTGCCTTCTAAAGTATCAAGTCTCACAATTTCTAAGTTACTTCCCTTTAAAACCAAAGGACCTAAATTAGTTTCCATAACAAACTCTTCCGGTGAAAAACTTACTAGCTTTTTTAATCCTGTTAAACTTACTCTCTTCCTATCATCCATTTTTATTTCGCTACTCAAAGTTAACTCCCTGACTGCATTTATTCTATTATCCATCTTATTATCACCACTAAATTATATGTTAGAACCACGAAAAAAAGACGCCAAAGCGTCTAAATTATAGTAAAACTACTCAGCTTTCTTATATTCTTCAATAATAGCGTCTTCTAGCATTTTACGAACATCAGGATTAATAGGATGAGCTATATCTCTATATCCACCAGTAGCAGTTTTTCTACTAGGCATTGCAATGAATAACCCATTGTCTCCTTCTATAATTCTAATATCATGAACAGCGAATGAATCATCTAATACGATTGAGGCAATTCCTCTCATACGTGATCCTTCTTTTTCAATTTTACGAACGCTAACTGATGTAACTTGCATAGCATTACTCTCCTTCTAAAGTCTTTCAACTTAATTATATTCTATAGCAAATATATTTAAATTTCAAGTAAATTATTACATATGATAAATCTTTACATCCCCAATTGCCACATCAGCATAAGTAAAACTCATATTATTTCCCTCAACAATAACCGTAAAAATATTAGGATAAACTTGATTTACAACGCCTTTAAACATTTGATTTCTACTTCTTGAACCACTAACTTTAATCATAATTTGCTTATTAACTAAACTTTCAATTTCTTCTTTGATATCACTAACATTCATCTAGGATACCCCACATACATCATTCCATTACAAATTAAACCGCCCATACCATCAACCCCATTTTTAGTTTTAGATAGTAGCTCAATCAAATTAATCTCCTTATTACGTTCCGTAAGAGCCAAATTACAAGCAATAATTGCCGGGTCCAAGGCATGAATATTGACCCTTTTAGGACTACTAGCAAAATTAGCACCTGCCTTAATCAACTCTTCATAATTACTTTGACAAGCCCCAGCAATAATAATCAACTTTTCATGAGATTTTTCATACTTTCTAGCATTTTTAACCGCACCCACAAAATTAGTAGAATTCTTATAATTTTTTAAATCTTTTTTATCCCCTTTTTTCTTCATATAAGCATCATGTCCTGTAATTATAACAATATCCGGCTTTACCTCTTCTAAATATCCCACAATATCATTGGCAATATGTTCTTCATCAATCTTCTTTCCCACTGCCAAAATATGGTTTTCCCGATAATAATCCATACATCTTTTTAAATATTCACTATCCCCGTCTAACTGTAAAACTCTAGGTGGTAAATAAAAATAATCATTTCTATCCATATCAGTATCAACTTTCGGTACATTAAACTTATCTTCTATCATTTTTTTATCCACAACAGTACAATCATCAACCGGACTATCAGCATACAACCTATCATTAACACCCTTTAAATACACCATATTTCCCTTAACACTAAGTACTAAAAATAAAGTATCATTTTTATAACTATTTCTCGTTATATAATCTCCACTTTTTATCATGAATATCACCACTTAATTGTATGTAATTAAAAATTAATTAGAACAAAAAACCTTGTTTAATTAAAACAAGGAATTATATAAATCTATAAATTCAATCATACTAAATTCTTCCGCTCTCGAACTTAAATCATGACCATAATTTTTTAAAACTATACTAACTTTTTCTAAATCATAACCTTTTAAATTATTGCGAATATTCTTTCTTTTATACAAAAAGCATTGTTTAACAAACTTAAAAAACTTTTCTTCATTATTAACTTGATATTTATTATGTCTTACTAGCTTTATAACCGCACTATCAACATTAGGAACAGGATAAAAAGCATACCTTGATACATTAGTAAGAGTTGATATATCATAAAAATAATTTAAATAAACACTCACACTACCATATTCTTGACTACCAGGTTTTGCACTAAATCTATCTGCTACTTCCTTCTGAACCATCAAAGTCATATCGACTTCATTTATATTGGAACTAATTATTTTCTCAATAATTGGTGTCGTTATATAATAAGGTATATTAGCAATTACATGAATTTTATCATACTTAGAAAAATCATATTCCCTAAAATCCACTTGTAAAATATCTTGATACACAACTTTTAAATTAGAACAACTTATTTTATCTAAATATTCTTTAACTCTTAAGTCTATTTCAAATGCTAAAACATCACACCCCATATCAACAAGTTTTTTAGTTAAAGCTCCATGTCCAGGTCCAATTTCAATTATCAAATCATTATTTCCCACGGAAACACTTGCCACAATTTTATTAAGAACATTATTATCTTGTAAAAAATTTTGACCTAAATTCTTTTTATATTGAAAACCCATAATTTTCCTCCTTAGAAAAAAAGAAGTTTAATAACCTCTTCTTAGTATATCATAACTTACAATAGAACGTCCAACATGACTTAAAGCATATTCTTGACTTGGTGTTAATAAATCTAAATTATTTCCCCCAACACCTCTATCTAATACAATCGCATATATTGGCTCACTACCTAATCTATGTTCATTAATTCTTATAACTGTTCCACAAGGTGTCGCAGTCGAAGACGCCACAATATTAAGCTCTCCATAAGTCGCATCTTGATAAGTAACGTTTCCATGTAATACATCTAAACTAGGCATACACGCTAAATGCCCACCACATAAGGGACAATCTGCCGAATACCCAGTTAAATAACCAGTATAAGTATCTTTAGCTGAATATAAATCATTAGCAATATCTTCTTTAACTTTCATAACCATTGAATTTAAATCTAAGGTTTTATTTAAGTTCGAGTTACCTGCTTTCAAAAATTTATTATTAGAAGTTGATGTAATAAGTATCAAAGAAACTACTAAAACTCCACTTTTAATCAAAAAATTAATCATTTTAGTAAATTTATTCATTTAATTTACTCACCTCAAGTACAAATTAATTTTATCATGATTATATTTAAATGTCAAAAATCCTTTTAATATTTTCATTGGTAATATTTTCTAAAGGTGCTAAGTCTACATTATATAGCTGACATATGAACAATGCCACATCTTTAATATGAGCTGGTTCATTTCTCTTTCCTCTATATGGAACCGGTGTTAAATAAGGACTATCAGTTTCTAAAATAATATTTCCCAAAGGAATTTTTGTCAAAATATCCTTTAAATTACAATTTTTAAAAGTAACAACGCCATTTACTCCTAATACAAATCCCATTTTTATATATATACAAGCTGTTTCATAACTTCCACTAAATGAATGAATTACACCCTTTACTTTATGCCTTTTTAATATCTCGATAGTATCTAAAGTTGCATCACGACTATGAATAACAACCGGCAAATTTAATCTTTCGGCTATTTCTAATTGACGTTCAAATATTGCAATTTGTTCATCTTTATTTTCTTTACCATAATGATAATCTAATCCAATCTCTCCAATACCAACAATTTTACTAGGTAAATTATCAAATATTTTATAATCAAATTCTTCCAAGCAATTCTCTGGATGTAATCCAACAACTCCATAAACATTATCATATTTTTTTACATCCTCTATAACTTCTAATGAACTAGCCATATTATATCCAGCGTTAATTATTCTCAAAACTCCCTGTTTTTTAGCATTATCTAAAATGCTCTTCTTATCATCGTAATATTCATTTAAAACATGACAATGTGTATCCGTTAACATATTATCCTACTTTCAATTTTATTTCCCAGGAAATATTTTGTCATACAAGCAAGAAAAATTTCACCATAATTATTTCCCGGGAAATAATTATTTTCTCTCGATTCTAGTAAATAAATGCTCAGGTGTTCCCAACTTAATTGAAGATTTTAATCCACCAAAAACTTTAGTACTTTCATAATCTCTTACATCAGTGTTTAATTGATTTAAAATCTTTTCACTAGTTTCTGGTAAAAATGGACTTAAATGAATAGCAATAATTCTAATACTTTCTAACAAGTTATATAAAACAGTCCCAAGTCTAGCTTTCTTACTTTCATCTTTAGCCAAAATCCAAGGTGTTGTATCATCAATATACTTATTACACTTTCTAAGAACATCAAAAATTTCTTCTAAAGTCTCGCCGACTTTTAATTCGTTCATTTTCTCTTCTAACTTATTTGAAAGTCCAAGCACATTATTTATTAAATCATTATCGATTTCTTCAGTACAATCTCCATTTTGAACAATTCCTTCAAAATACTTCATATTCATACTTATCGTACGATGTACCAAATTTCCTAAATTATTAACCAAGTCCGCATTAATTCTATTAACTAAATTTTCTTCACTAAAAGTACCATCACTTCCAAATGGAACCTCTCTTAAAGCATAATATCTAACCGCATCAACTCCATAATCACGAATATACTCTCTCGGATCTTTATAATTTCCTAAACTCTTACTAATCTTACCGCCATTGATAACTAACCAACCATGACCAAATACTTGTTTAGGTAACTCCAAGTCTAAAGCCATTAACATTGCTGGCCAAATAATAGTATGAAATCTTACAATTTCCTTACCAACCAAATGCAAATCGCAAGGCCAATATTTTTTAAACTTCTCATCATTTTCAGTCATATAACCAAGCGAAGTAATATAGTTTGACAAAGCATCAACCCAAACATAAATAACATGCTTAGGGTCAAAAGTAACTGGAATACCCCAAGTAAATGAAGTTCTAGAAACACATAAATCATCTAATCCTGGTTTAATAAAGTTATTAATCATTTCATTCTTTCTTGACTTTGGTAAGATAAAATCAGGATGTGACTCAATATACTCCACTAATCTATCTTGATATTTAGATAATCTAAAAAAGTATGCTTCCTCACTAACCTCTTTAACTTCTCTCCCACAATCTGGACACATGCCATTAACTAACTGACTTTCAGTCCAAAATGATTCACAAGGAGTACAATATAATCCTTTATATTCTCCTTTATAAATATCACCTTGGTCATACAACTTCTTAAATATCTTTTGTACTATTTCTTCATGTTTTTTATCGGTTGTTCTAATAAAATAATCATAACTAATATTTAAACTTTTCCATAAATCTTTAGCGTTATTTACTATTTTATCTACATACTCTTTTGGCGTAACTCCCGCCTCACGAGCTTTATTTTCAATTTTTTGACCATGTTCATCAGTTCCCGTTTGAAAATAAACATCATATCCTAATAATCTCTTATATCTTGCAATCGAATCTGCAATAATTGTTGTATAACAATGTCCAATATGAAAATCTGCACTTGGATAATATATCGGTGTTGTTATATAAAATTTCTTTTCCATAACTATCTCCTCCATAGAAAAAAGCCATAACATAAGGACGAGAAAACCCGTGGTACCACCTTATTTTATGACTAATCATACACTTAAATATCTTAACGCGATTAACGATTTAGCTCCCAAATCCATACTCCCTATTCATTTTTATTTCTCTTCCACCATCAAGAAACTCTCTTTAAAAAACTCCTAGGTACCCATTTGTTCCTCACTAATTAACCATAGTTTACCATTATTAACATGAAATATCAAGTTTATTTGTAATCAAAATATTAAGTATTTGACCCACTATTTCATTACAACTACTATCACTAACTAAGATAATCCCTTCCACATTTGAATCAATTATCACTGGTCTTAAATCACAAGCACTACAAATCTTATCTTTTTCCCTCATTAAATCATATAGTGATAATCCAACCAATCTTTTAACATCTAAATCGGTAATCTCAGTATTATTAAAAATAATTTTTTCCCTATTTGTCGCTAGTATTTTTACATGCATATTATCCACAAGCATTTTCAAAAGTCCAATCACATACTCATCATAATTCTTAATTGCTACCGCTTTAACTAACTTTATATAATTATCATCAATACTTATTTCTAAACTATCATCTTTCTTTATTGACAATCTCTTTCTTATATCTTTAGGGATTACAATACGTCCTAATTCATCTATTTTTTTAATCGAACCATTATTCATTTCATAACCTCACTACCCTTATTTTATCCACAAGTATCTTTTTTATAACTAAAACAACAAAAAAGAGGCCAAAGCCTCTTAATTACTTAATTTATCCACTTCATCTTTTATTAAATTCAATAAATCTACCAAGTAATAGACAAAATGTTTATCTAAATTATTCACAGGTAAAGTAATATATACTTTATTTAATACTGAACGAAATTGAAACTTTCTTGAAATATTATAAGCTTGAATAAATAACTTATCAAATTTTAAATTATGAACCAAAGTAGTTGGCAGTTCAATCTCCACTAAAGTACTATTCTGTACAACTTTTGTTATTCCTAGACTATTAGCTAGTTTTTCAAACCATTCTTCATACATATAAACTCTAATCTTTTCATCAATCTTACCAAATCTATCCTCAATTTCATGCTGAATGCTTTCTAATTTTTCATAACTATCAATTTCATTAATCTTTTGATGAATTTCAATTTTTAAACTCTCATCACTTACATACTTATCACTAATATGAGTATCAACATTAATTAAAGCTTTATTACTAGTATCTTCTTTAGGTATTTCTTCCCCATGAATTTTTTTAATCTCTTCATCAACCATTTTCATATACAAATCTAGGCCAACCGCTGAAACAAATCCCGCTTGATCACTACCCAAAATATCCCCAGCACCACGTAGCGACAAATCACGCATAGCAATACGATAACCACTACCTAACTCAGTAAACTCTTTAATAGCTTGTAATCTCTTTATCGCAATATCATTTAACATCTTATTTTTATCATACATTAAATAAGCATAAGCAATTTTATTACTACGCCCAACACGACCACGAATTTGATACAACTGACTTAAACCAAATCTGTCAGCATCAAATATTATCAATGTATTAGTATTAGGAATATCTATTCCAGTTTCAATAATCGTCGTACATAATAAAATATCATACTTATAATTAATAAAATCATCCATTACATCTTCAATTTCACTTTTATTCATTCGACCATGAGCCGTTACAATCCTAGCTTCCGGAACTAACTTTTGCAATTCACTTCGTTTATTTTCTAAGCCATCAACATGATTATATAAAATAAATATTTGTCCTTTTCGCGCTAATTCCTTATATATAGCATCTTTTACAACCATATCAGATTCCGCCATGACATAGGTTTGAACAGGATATCTATTAACCGGTGCCGTATCTATAATGGATAAATCTCTTAACCCTGACATCGCCATTTTCAAAGTTCTTGGAATTGGTGTTGCAGATAATGTTAAAACATTAACATCATTCTTATATTGTTTAATTCTTTCTTTATGTGTTACTCCAAAACGTTGTTCTTCATCAACTATTAATAACCCTAAATTCTTATATTCAATGTCCTTACTAAGCAAACGATGCGTACCAAATACTATATCTATAGTTCCATTTTTTAAGCCTTCTAAAATTCTTTCCGTTTCTTTAGGAGTAGTAAATCTATTTAATAACGCTATTTCTACCGGAAAATTTTTAAATCTTTCCAAAGCATTTTCATATTGTTGCTTTGAAAGTATTGTTGTAGGACATAAATAAGATACTTGCATATTATTAACAACTGTTTTAAACATTGCTCTAAATGCTACTTCAGTCTTTCCAAAACCTACATCTCCACATAATAATCTATCCATAGGAACATCTTTTTCTAAATCCTGATTAATATCTTTAAAAGCTTTTTCTTGGTCAGCCGTTGGAACATACTTAAAATCAGCATCAAATAAATCTTCTATTGGATCACTTTTAAAAGCTGGCCCTTTTATCTTAGCACGCTCCGCATAAAGCTTAATAAGTTCCATAGAAATATCATGAACTTTTTTCTGCATTGCTCGTTTAGTCTTTTCCCAAGAGGTACTATTTAGCTTATTAATTTTAGGAACATCCCCATCTTTAGAAGAATACTTAAATATATTACTAATCTTTTCTACAGGAACATAAACTTTATCATCACCATCATACTTTATTAGTAAGTAATCTTTTTTTATACCATGATTATCTAACGTAACAACACCACTATAAATACCTATTCCATGAGCTTCATGAACGACATAATCACCAACTTCCAACTGGTCAAAATTATGTATTCTTTTACCAATTCGATAAGAATTTTTATATTTAATTTCTTTATGATTTATTTTTTCAATATCAAATTCCGCTATTACACAGTAATTAAATATTTCAAAACCATTATCTATTTTCTTTGAAATAATATTTATTTTATTAGTAATAATTTCATTTCCAGTGGTAATTCTTGCCGCGGGAAATATTTCTATTATATCATCAATTTCATTTTTATTAGATAAATAAAATATAATAGTATTATTACTTTTTAATTTATTTTTTACATAATTTTCTAATAAATCAAAGTTAGAATTAAAATTTTCTATTTCTTTTGTTTGATAATGAAATTTATTATCATTTAAAACCTCTAAACTATCCAAATAAATCCAGTTCGAAATATTTAACTCTTCCATTTCAAACATATATTTTTTATTCTCATTTAGCGATTGATTATATTCCATTATCTCATCACAAAGTTTAGCATACCCTGCATCAATTTGCGATTTTTCAATCATAAATACAAAAGGCTTTCCTAAATAATCCAAGATTGAACTCTTATTTGCCGTTTCAATCTCGATATAAGGTAATATCGTAATCTTATCTATCTCTTTAATAGATAACTGATTATTCTCATCAAATACTCTTACTGAATCAATTTCGTCACCAAAAAATTCAATTCTAACTGGATGCTCTTGCTCGATTATAAATAAATCAATTATAAAACCACGAACCGCATATTCACCAGTCGCTGCAACCATAGATTCCTTAGTATATCCAAACTCATCTAAAATTTGAATAAACTTATCTCTATTTATTTGCATCCCCTTCTTTAACTCAAATTGTGTCTTATTAGCATATTTATAGTCAGGAAGATATCTTAAAAGTCCCATTAAATTCGTAACGACAATATGTTTTTTATTATCCTTTAATTGATTTAAAGTTTCCAAACGTTTAATTTTCAAATCAGGCGAAATCGCCACCGCTACTGAAGAAATAAAATCATCCATTGGAAATATTAAAACATCCTTATTTAAAGTACTTAGTAAATCATAATATTGATTAGCTTCATATAAACTATTAGCTAAAACTAAAACGTTCTCATCATGAATTTCAAAATACTGATTAACGTAAAAAACGTTTAACTCTTTCGTTAAACCAATTACTTCACTATTATTAACATAATTATATAACTCATTTAAATAATTCATACCAATTACCTATTTCTTATTATACTTTTGCATACAATACTCTATATCATGATTAGCAAAATCTACTATGATGTCTTTAAATATAGGAGCCATTTCATTAAATTGTTCTAAATTTTCTTTACTAATTCTTCCTAAAACATAATCTTTAGTATCCATACTTCTATCATGCGCAATACCAATTTTCAACCGAGGAACCATATCAGTTCCTAAAGAAGCAATTATTGACTTCATTCCATTATGTCCGCCCGCACTACTTTTATATTTTAACCGATATTTTAGAAATGATAAGTCTAAATCATCTTGAATAATCAAAATATCTTTATTTTCAATTTTATAATAATTAGCAAATTTGGCAACTGCATCTCCTGAAAGATTAACGTACGTTAAAGGCTTTATAAAAATAACTTTTTCACCATTAATATTTTCTTCACAACATAAAGCATTGAACTTTTTGACAAATTTTTTATTTCCCGGGAAATAATCTAACACCATAAACCCAATATTATGTCTTGTACATTCATACTCTTTACCATAATTTCCAATACCAACAATTAACTTCATTTTATATCACATCCTAATCAAAAATTCTTTTATAACTCCTATGCTCTAATACATTTACTGGCGGATTAACAATCAAGCCATCAGAACCATTTTTTGTCGCTTTAATAAGAACCATTATAGCACTCTTTTGATATCCTGCATAAACAAATTGTAACTTTTTAACACTAAATTTATATTTAGTTAAAATCCCTATAAGTTCCATTAATCTTTCTGGACGATGCACTAAATACAAAGGTGCTTTATTTTTTAAAATATATTTAGCCGTCATTACAATTTCTTCTAAATTAGTTTTTATTTCATGACGAGCTATAGCTAAACTTTCTTCTGTATTAACATATGACCCTTTATTTAACTTAAAATAAGGCGGATTACAAGTAACCGCATCAACAGATTCGGGTAAAATATATTCCAAGCTCTCATTAAGATTAGCATTAATAATTTTAACTTGTTTTTCTAAATTATTAAGTATAACCGAATTATATGCTAATTGAAAAACATTTTTTTGTAATTCAAAACCAATTATTTTACTATTAACTCTAGTTGAAAGTATCAAAGGCACAGCCCCATTACCACAACAAAAATCAACTATTGTATTTAATCCGGCCTTATTTTCTACAAATTCGGCAAGTAATATTGAGTCTAAAGAAAATTTAAATAATTTCTCATCTTGATATATTTCTAATCCATAATCAAATAAATCATTCTTTACTACTTTCATTATTATCTAGTTCAATCTCCTTAACTTCATTTCCAATTAAAACTTTATATTTTCTATTTAATATATCAACAGATATAACTTTGCCTTCACCTTGCTCTAAAGTAATCTTCTTACCAACAGTAGGCATCCCGACACGACAACAACTATATTGTTCATCTTCGTAAGTTAAACAACATAATAATCTACCACAACAACCATTAATTTTAGAAGGATTCAAAGCAATATTTTGATTCTTAGCCATATTCATACTTATAGAATCAATATGATTTAAAAAACCAGCACAACACAGTCTTCTCCCACATACACCATATCCATCAATACTTTTAGCTTTATCACGAGCCCCAATTTGTCTTAATTCAATTCTTGTTTTAAATTTACCAGCTATTCTTTTCGCAAGTTCACGAAAATCAATACGTTCATCAGCCAAGAAATTTAATAATAATTGTTTTCTATCAAAGTTAAAGCTCGAATCCATAAAACGCATATTCAAGTTTAATTCATTAGCAACTTCTTTAGCATAATTCATAGCTTCTTCTTGTTCCTTCAATAAACTTAAATGTTTCTTATAATCATTTTTGGTTGCAATACGAATTATTGGACTAATTTCCTCAATCGAAGTTTTTAAATCTGTTTCATTAACTTTCATTACTACTTTACCAAATTGTTCTCCTCGTTCTGTTCGAACAATAACCGTTACATTAATTGGACATTCTAATTTTTCTGCATTAAAATAATAAATTTTTCCATTTGGTTTAAATTCTACACCATAAATATTACGCATTAGCTCTCCTCATTTCTATGACAAACTGATCTAATAATAGCTCTAAACTTACATTTGCTTGATTTAATGTTATAGTTTTTTCTATAATTGCAATTTGCTTTTTTAATTGTTCAAGAGAAATTCCTGATAAAACGTCATTTTTTTTATTTCCCGGGAAATATTTTTCACTAATTGCACTCATATACATATCAAAAATAACAGTTAACAAAGAATTAATTTCATTTCTCGTACCAAAAGACGGTAAAATAAATTCTTTATTTACTATCAAATCACAATTTTCCAAAATTCTTCTTACATATTCATTTGCATATTCAATTATTTTCTCATCAACTACACTCTTAGTCGCATAATCGATTTTCATAATTTGACAACGACTCTTTATCGTATCAATTACTCTCTCTTTATTAGTAGTTATAAAGAACCCTAAAATATTATCTTCCGGTTCTTCTAAAAATTTTAACATACAGTTTGAAGCAGAATCATTCATCATATCAGCATCTTTTATTATATATATATTATACCTTGAATACACAGGTTTAGTACTAAACTTTTCTTGCAACTCATTAAGTTGCTGTTTTTTTATACTCATACCATCTGGCTCAACAATTATAATACTAGGTAAATTCAATAAATCAATTAACTTACATAAATTGCATTGTTCAGTACAATCACTCTTATACTTATCAGGACAATTAACAATCTTTAATAGTTGTTTTATATCATTCAAACATAATTCATAATTATTTGTTTCAATTAAAAAAGCATGAGAAAGCTTATTATCCTCATATTTCTTTTTCAATTCATTAAATTTATCTGCTTCAAACATAACTACCACCAATCAATCATATTATCAATAATTTTATAATAACTAGTGCTAATACACCAAAACCACCTAAAAAATAAGTAATTATTATATTTATAATATTAATAGGAATAATGACGTTAACATACTTTAACATAACATTTAAACCATATAACATTAAAAAGGAAAAAACTAATTTTCTTATAACAAAATATACTTTTTTTATAGTTAATCACCAACCAATATAATTATATTAGGCTTACTATAATTTATGATATATCTTTTCTATCATTTAAGGCATTAAGAAGTGTAATCTCATCCAAATAATCAATATCAACACCCATTGGAATACCATAAGACAAACGAGATATTTTAACCCCTTTATCTTCTAATATCTTCTTTATATATAAAGTAGTCGTTTCTCCTTCAATAGACGGCTTCAAAGCTATAATAACTTCAGGATTTTCCAAAGTTTTTACTCTATCAATTAGTGAAGATAAATTAATATCTTCAGGCCCTCTATCATCAATTGGTGAAATAAGCCCATCTAAAACATGATACACCCCATTATACTTACCAGCCTTTTCAAAAGCAAAAACGCCTTTAAAGTCCTCTAAAACACATATTACGTTATGATTTCTCGAAATATCTCGGCAAACATAACATACATCTTCATCTGTTAAACCACCACAAATACTACATCTCTTTAATTTCTTTTTGGCCGTATTTAAGGCTAAAGAAAAATCAGCAACTTCCTCTAAAGACATATCCAAAATTGCCAGTGCCATACGTTCAGCACTCTTTTCGCCAATACCAGGCAATTTCTTAAAGTATTCTATTAATTCTAATAAATTAGCAGGATATATCATTAAAATAATCCGTTAAGAGCACTTCCATATTGACCCATAGCTTTTTCCATAGCTTGATCAACATTCTTAATAGCATCATTTGTGGCAATCATAATCATATCTTGAAGTACTTCAATATCATCCTTAGTTAAATCTTCATTTTTTATTACTACTTCAGTTACTTCTTTATTACCATTCATTGTAACTTCAACTAATTCAGACTTTCCTGTAAATAATTGTTTACCCACTTCCTCTTTTTTCTTCATTATATCTCTTTGCATTCTTTGTGCTTGAGCCATTAAATTTTGCATATTCATAAATTTATTCTCCTCTTCTATTTTGTTTCATAATTATTTCCAAAAATTTCATTAGCTAGCTTCTCCAACTCACTAGTATTTTCTTCAATAATTATGGAATCATCCATCATAGTATATTTATAACCACTTTTTAAGTTAGTAATATACTTATTACGTGCCTCTTCCCATACTTTTGGTGAAATAGACACCAATTTATATTCTCTACCAAAGAATATTTTAAAATCTTTTTCTACTGATTCAATATTCTCATTAATTAAATCATTAGTATTATTTATCTTATTAACCAATACAGCATAATTATTAGATGCTGCAACAAGCTCAGTATCTACTATATATGAAAGTAACAACTTATTCGCATTACTTTCATAAATAACAAAATCGTCCCATTTTTCTTTTAGCTCTAACAAATACTTTTTTTGAGCTCCTACAAAAGTATTATTTATTCTGGCATCCACATTAAAGTGAGCCTTTTTTTCATTAACTATTGGAGCCTCATTATTTATTTCTGGTTCTTTACTTCCTTTTATTTCCTGGGAAATATTTTCTTTAGTTGGTCTTTCTTCGACTTTTTGCTCTATTTTCAAAGTAGAACCACTCTTTTTTTCCTCAACTGGAGCTTTAACATCCTTATTTGAAATTTTATTTCCCGGGAAATATTTTAAAATTACAATTTCTAAAAAATTATATGGAGCGATATTACTTTTAATTTCTTGAAGTACTCTATTTAATTCAAAAACCATACTATAAAGCATATCAAAATCAAGAATACCATTATAATTATCTAATTTTATATCTATTAAGATTGATTTTATTCTATCTATCAGCTTTTCAATTAATATTCTTACATCGATACCATTATTTTTAAATTCTTTTAATAGTTCTAAAGTGCCTTTAACATCCCCAGAAGTAAATACATCCATAAATTCTTTTACTTTTTTATTTGATATACTTCCAAAATTGCTTGTAACATCATCTACATCTATTTTAGTATTACGTGAAGAAATTTGGTCTAAAATACTTAATGCATCACGCATACCACCATTACTCATATAAGCTATTTCTTTTAAAGCGGCATCCGTTATATCAATTTTTTCTTCGTTACAAACATAATTTAAACGATTAACTATATCATCAACTACAATTGGTTTAAAATCAAATCTTTGACAACGCGATAAAACTGTAATTGGAACACTTTGAATATCAGTTGTTGCTAATATAAATACTACATTAGATGGTGGTTCTTCCAATGTTAATAATAAAGCATTAAAAGCACTAGTAGATAGCATATGAAATTCATCAACTATATATACTTTATACTTTGAATTTGCTGGAGCTAAACGAACATTGTTAATTATTTCTCTTATTTCATCTACTCCATTATTAGAAGCAGCATCTATCTCAATTATATCTGGATTTGTTCCAAAACTTTTACACATTTCACACTCATTACAAGGATTTCCATCTTTTGGATTTAAGCAATTTAAAGCCTTAGCAAATATTTTAGCAGAACTTGTTTTACCGGTACCACGTGGGCCAGTAAAAATATAAGCATGCGAAATATGTTCATTTTTTATAGCATTTTTTAATAATGTTTTTGTATATTCTTGACCTACTAAAGAATCAAAATTCTGTGGTCTATATTTTCGATAAAGAACTTTATATTCCATACCATCACCCTCCTCAATATTGTATCATATATTCTCTATTTATTATAGAAATTTATCTCATATTCTTAAAAAAATTTAAAAATAATTTTTTATATTTATCTATATATTCATTATTTCCAATATCAAGTTTAATGTATTTTAAAGGCTCATACAAGCCATTTAAATTTTGGTCAAGCAAATAATACACTTTATCTATTCTAGAGGCCTCTATTGCCTCAAAACAAAGCTTACAAGGCTTAAGCGTAGTAAGAAGTATACAACCATTAAGTCTAAAATCACCTAAAATTTTTTCTGCTTCACAAATAGCGTTAATTTCTGCATGGCCAATAACCAAATTATCGCATTTACGGGTATTATGGCCTGTGGATAAAATATTTCCATTTTTAATTATGATACATCCTACAGGAATATCACCGTTTTTTGATGACTCTAAAGCTAAATTATATAATTGTTCTAAATATTTTTCCATAGTTATACTCCAAACTAGCTTGCTACATATGTATGCACAAATTCCAATAAAAAAGTGCACACAAACAGGGATAGTTATGGCTGCTGTATTCCTACTCTGACCAGGTTCCTATATAATTGTTGCACGCATATATTATATAACATAATTTCTTATAAAATCAAGGAAAAAATGGCATTTTTAGTAAATTTCAAGTATTGTTCGCCATATATTTGTTCGCTAAACTAATCAAATTTGATATTTTTCCAATATCATTAAATATATATGAATTATGTTAATTTGATATCAAAAATGCCTGTTGATAAATACTTGAAATGTGAATATTTTTTACTATGTTTCACGTGAAACATAGTAATTATCTTTTTAAAACGATATATCAGTCCATTTAAGTTAAAATTATATTTATGATTATCTTTTATTTAATGTATTATTCTCAATGTTTCACGTGAAACATTGGACTTTTGTATCTTTAACTTAAAACATGGTCAAATAACTACCTAAATATTTATAAAATAAAGTAAAAACCCTATCTCATTGACTTTAATTCCATAAAATTAAAACAATTATCAACTATGTTTCACGTGAAACATTAGAAAAAGTAAAATAAATTTAGTAATGAAACTCATATAAAATATAGAAATATTAAAAATAATTATTTATCACGTATAAAAAATAAAACTTCATTAGTGTATTTTAAAAATTTGAAAAAAGTTTAATTGAAATTTTAAATTAATTAACAATGTTTCACGTGAAACATATATACTTTGATTAATTTTTTTAAAAGATAAATTAAAAATTATATAAAATAGATATGTAGATTAATTATTGCTGCTGTTTACTTATAAACACCCAATGTTTCACGTGAAACATTGAGTTGACTTTTAAAATTATTGCTGGACTTATTATAATTTTAATATTTTTTATTTATTAAATAATTAATGCTTATTAAAATAAATATTTATCCACTATGTTTCACGTGAAACATATAAAAAAATACATATCTATTTCTAAATATGTATTTCTATTTAAATAAGTTAACAATGTTTCACGTGAAACATTGTTAATAATTTTTATTGATTGTTATTTTCTAATTCAGTTGTAGAACTTTCATTAAGTACCTCATCTGGTTCGGCCTTAATTAAACTGATTGTGGATACTTTTTGGCCATCTTTCAAGTTAATTAAACGAACTCCCTGAGTAACCCTGCCTAAAACTGATATTTGAGCTAATGGCATACGCATAACCATACCAGAATCAGTAATAATTACTACATCGGTACTATCATCTACCACTTTAAATGTGCATAACTTTCCGTTTTTATCCGTTACATTTAAGGCTTTTACTCCCTTAGATCCACGTCTTGTTTCGCGGAAGTCTTGAACATTTGTTTGCTTGCCGTAACCATTTTCCGTTACTATCAAAATGTTATTATCGTCACTAGTAACCTCAGCACCAATACAGTAAGCATCTTCACTTAAGTTAATACCCTTAACACCTGAAGCAGTACGTCCCATTTCTCTAATTTCAGATTCATTAAATTTAACCATACGGCCATCACTTGAACCTAACAAAATATTATCGCTACCCGTTGTTTTTCTAACCGCAATTAACTCATCATTATCTCTTAAAGTAATACAAATTTTACCATTTTGACGTATGCTTTCAAATTCAGCTAAAGAGGTCTTTTTAATTATACCACCTTTTGTAGCAAACATCAAGTACTTATTTTCATCATCTCGAGAAACTTTAATAACACTATTTACTAATTCATCCTTCTCAATTTGTAATAGATTAATTATTGGTAAGCCCTTAGATTGTCTACTAAACTGAGGAATCTCGTAGCCTTTTAACCTGTATACCTTACCCTTATTAGTAAAGAATAATGCATAATCATGTGTGGATAAATTTATTAAATGTTCAACATTATCTTCTTCATTAGTTGTCATTCCCTTTACACCTACACCACCACGGTTTTGCGACTTAAATGTATCGGCAGTTGTTCTCTTAATATATCCTTTGCTTGTTAATGCTAACATAACGTTTTCTTCTGGTATTAATGATTCATCTTCGATATATTCAATAGCAGTCATATCAATATCAGTACGTCTTTCATCAGCATATTTTGCTTTAATTTCTAATAATTCTTCTTTAATAATGCTATAAATCTTTTCATCACTAGCTAAAATACCATTTAATTTATCAATTAAAGCCAATAACTCATTCAATTCATCTTCTATCTTAGAACGTTCTAAACCAGTCAAACGACGTAATTTTAATTCTAAAATAGCATCAGCTTGAATATCATCAAGACCAAATCTACTCATTAACTTTTCTTTAGCTAATGCATCAGTTTCAGCATTTCTTATGATGTTGATAACTTCATCTAAATTATCTAAAGCAATCTTATATCCTTCTAAAATATGAACTCTCTTTTCAGCCTTATCTAATTCAAACTTAGTTCTTCTGTAGATAACTTCCTTTTGAAATTCAATATATTTTGAAATAATTTCATATAAGTTCAAAGTTTTTGGCTTACCTTGGTCTAACATCAAGAAAATAATACCATAAGTTGTTTGTAATTGTGTAAATTTATATAAATTATTTAATACAACATTTGCATTTGCTTCTTTTTTTAAATGAACTACTAAACGAATACCATCTAATGTAGATTCATCATGTAAATCAGCAATTCCTTCTAAAACTTTATCTCTTACTAACTCTGCAATACGAGTTCTTAAAGACATTTTAGTTACTTGATAAGGAATATCTGTGAATACAATTTGTTGTTTTCCATGATTTTCTTGTATTTCAGCATGAGCTCTCAAAGTAATAGTACCTCTACCAGTCTCATAAGCTTGTTTAATACCCTTGTTTCCTAAAATAGATGCTCCAGTAGGAAAATCTGGTCCTTTAATATACTTCATCAACTCTTCAACAGTAATATCATGATTATCAATATAAGCAACACAACCATCAATTACTTCCCCTAAATTATGAGGAGGAATATTAGTTGCCATACCTACAGCAATACCCATAGTACCATTTACTAATATATTAGGAAATCTTGAAGGCAATACTTTAGGTTCTTTCTTAGTTCCATCAAAGTTTGGATCAAAATCAACAGTATCTTTATAAATATCTCTTAATAACTCCAAAGAAATCTTTGATAATCTTGCTTCTGTATAACGATATGCTGCCGCACCAAAGCCATCTATTGAACCAAAATTACCATGCCCATCAACTAGTGGATGACGATAACTAAAATCTTGAGCCATTCTTACCATAGCATCATATACTGATGTATCACCATGTGGATGATATTTACCTAAAACCGCACCTACAGTAGTAGCACTCTTACGAAAAGCCTTATCTGGTGTTAAACCATCTTCATACATTGTGTATAAAATACGACGATGTACAGGTTTTAAACCATCTCTTAAATCTGGTAATGCACGCGCAATAATAACATCCATTGAATATTCTAAGAAGGAACTCTTCATTATATCAACAACATTTTTATTTTGTTTATTATCCATACTTCTTCACCTCCTAGTAATCCAAATTCTCAACATAGTGAGCATTTTCTTCAATAAATTTTCTTCTTGGCTCTACTTCTTCACCCATTAAAGTATTAAATACTCCATCAGCATCCATAGCATCCTCTAAAGAAACTTGAACCAAAGTTCTATTATTAATATCCATTGTTGTCTCACAAAGTTCTTCTGGATCCATTTCACCTAAACCTTTATTACGAGCAATATCAACTTTAACATTAGCTGGTAAAGTTTTTAAAAATTCATTTTTTTCGTCCTCTGTTAATACATAATGGAAATTTTTACCCCAGGATATCTTAAATAATGGTGGTTGAGCTATATAAATATGTCCCGTTTCCAATAATGGTCTAAAGAATCTATAGAATAAAGTTAATAAAAGAATCCTAATATGTGCTCCATCAACATCGGCATCAGTCATAATAATTATTTTGTCATATCTTAATTTATTGATATCAAAATCATCACCAATACCGGTACCAAACGCTGTTATCATACTTCTAATCTCTTCATTAGATAATGCTCTATCAAGACGTGCTTTTTCAACATTTAATATTTTTCCTCTTAAAGGTAACACTGCTTGTGTACGATTATTTCTACCACCAATAGCAGACCCACCAGCAGAATCTCCTTCGACTATAAATATTTCACATTCTTTAGCATCTTTACTTGTACAATCTGTAAGTTTACCCCATTGATTTGATAAATCTAAACCATCTTTAGTCTTTCTTTGTAAATCACGAGCTTTTTTTGCCGCTTCACGAGCACGAGACGCCGTCATAGCTTTCTCTACGATGCGTTTAGCAATCTCAGGATTTTCCATTAAATATCTTTGTAAGCCTTCACTAAACACATCATCAGCAATCTTTCTTACTTCAATATTTCCAAGCTTTGTCTTAGTTTGACCTTCGAATTGTGGATCCGGATGCTTACAGGAAACAATCATTGTTAAGCCTTCTCTTACATCATCACCAATTAATGCTGGAGCGTTATCCTTTAACATCTTAGCATTTCTAGCATAATTGTTAATAATTCTTGTTAATGCTCTTTTAACTCCATCTTCATGAGTTCCACCTTCATGAGTATGAATATTATTAGTGTAAGAATAAACTGCTTCATTATATCCATCATTATATTGCATCGCAACTTCAATTAAAATATTATCTTCTTTACCTTCTACATAGATAACTTCCGGATTAATAGGGGTTTTATTTTTATTTAATAAGTGAACAAATTCAATAATTCCACCCTCATAAACAAATTCATCTTTCCTATTATCTTCTCTTTCATCAATTAAGACAATTCTTAATCCCTTATTTAAAAAGGCAATTTCTTGTAATCTCTTAGCTAAAGTATCATAGTTATAAATTGTTGTTTCCTTAAATATTTCAGGGTCAGCTTTAAACCTTACTGTAGAACCTGTTCTATTTATATCACAATTTCCTATAACTTTTAGTGGTTCAACCGAATGTCCACCATTTTCAAAACGTTGAAAATATATTTTACCATCACGATAAATTGTTACTTCAAGCCATGTGGATAAAGCATTAACAACACTAGCACCTACACCATGAAGTCCACCAGATACTTTATATCCGCCACCTCCGAATTTACCACCAGCATGTAATACTGTAAAAATAGTTTCAACTGTGGATAAGCCAGTCTTTGCATTAGTACCTGTAGGAATACCACGACCATCATCTTTAACTGCAATAACATTACCTTTTTCCACAACAACTTCAATATCATCACAATATCCAGCCAAAGCTTCATCAACAGCATTATCAACAATCTCCCATACTAAATGATGTAGTCCAGCTTCTCCTGTTGTACCAATATACATTCCGGGTCTTTTTCTTACCGCTTCCAAGCCCTCTAATACTTGAATATCATTATCATTATAATCACTATGTCCTATTTCTCTCATCAGTATCCTCCTTTATCTTGCCATCATAAATTTCAATAATCTTACTATTACTCTTTATCGTTTCTAAGACATCATCTACATCAGTTGTAGTTATAAAAGTTTGAACTTCTTTATCAAGTAAATTTAAAATATTCTCTATCTTTTGCATATCTAGTTCACTAAATAAATCATCTAAAATCAATATAGGACTAGTCTTCTTAACTTTCTTAAATATCTCTACTTCACTTAATTTATAAGCAATAATAGCATTTTTTTGTTGCCCTTCTGAACCATAATCTTTTAATTTTTGATTATCCACAACAAAATCATAATCATCATGATGTACTCCAAAACCTGTTTTTCCTAGTAACATATCTTTATTTTGATTCTTACTATATATTTCTAATAATTCATCTTGACTTTTATTTTCATAATCAGAAATATACTGTATACAAATTGTATTGTTACCACATATTTTACTATATTTATCACCAATATTATCCTGTATTAACCCTAAAAAGGTCTTTCTTTTTTGATACAATATCATACCATAATCAATTAATTTCTTAGTTAATACATTCAAATAATCACTACTAGAATTGGCATTCGCATACATTGTCTTCAAATATGCATTTCTTTGCTTAAGTACTTTATTATATTGATTTAAAACTTTTAAATATTCATTATCTAACTGGGATAAATCAATATTTAAACTATTTCTTCTAACCCCAGGTGAATCTTTAATTATTCTTAAATCATCAGGATTAAATAATACAACATTAATTTTCGATATATAATCACTTAATCTTGGATATTTATTACTATCAATTTTAGCACTCTTTCCTTCATTAGTTATTACGACATTATATTCATGTTTTATATTATGTTCAACAACACCTGAAATCTTCGTTAAATTTTTACCATTCTTTATTAAAATTTTATCCAAAGTTCCCCGAAATGATTTTGTTAAAGATAAAACATATATTGCTTCGATCAAATTAGTTTTTCCCATTCCATTTGGTCCTACTATCAAGTTCTTTTCTAAAGAAAAATTAATACTAAGTCGGTCATAGTTTCTAAAATTGAGTAATTTTAGACTTACTAAATGCATCCTATGCCTCTACTCCCTTATAGTAAAATAATAGGTATAAACAATACTCCTATACCTGTTAATAATTATACCACATTATCTTTCTTTTTGGCTGGCTTTTTTGCTTTTTTGACGATTTTTCTTTCATTTAAAACATAATTTAATCTAGTTGCTCGCAAAATCAAGTTTGTAAAAACATAATATGAAATATTTACTGAAATTTTTGACATATTTTTAAATATTATTTCTGTATTTTTATCAATTTTTCGATAATCTTTAACGTTGTTTAAAGAAATCCAAGAACAATTCTTACTCCGAGGTGAAGATGTTGGAAAAAATATAATGTCTTTACTTTCTTCAATAATAATTGGTGATTTAGTAGAATACCCCGTTAATATCCGAGTCCCCCTTCTACGCCCTTCAAACGTACTACCAAAATATTCACAACTTTTCTTAATAATATTAAGTGTATTATCTTTTATTAAATAAGATTTATTCCCCTCATATATTTTAGTATTTGGATAATTGCTTATAATTGCCAATGTATCTTCATTAATCTCATAATTTTTCATTACCTAATTCCCCCTTTGTTAATGAATTGCCAATGTTATACCATATAAACTTTGTCGAATTTTAGCGAATTTTGTCGAATTGTGAATAAAATTAAAGTTATCCACAAAAAAAATACCCAAATGGGTATCATAAATATCTTAATAAGTCTTCAAAGGTAAGATTAATTGAATTAATGATTCATCTTCAGTAGATTTAATAACTATCGGTTTAACTTCACCATTTAATAATATCAATATTTGTTCATCTTTAAATGTTCTTAAAGCTTCTAACATATATTTTGAACTAAACGAAATATCTAAATTAGTATCAACATTACAATCAACTTTAACTCTTTCTTCAACTTTACCAATTTCACTAGCATACGAATTAATAACAAGTTCTTTATTACTTAAATGCATTTTAACAATGTTTTTATCCTTACTTTGAGTAAGAAGAGCTGCTCTATCTATTGCATTATAATAATCATTTAAATTAGTATTTAACATAATTTCAAACTCAGTTGGAATTAAATTATTAGTATTAGGATATGTACCTGCAAGTAAATTACTTTGGAAAGTTATATTTTTATATTTAAACAAAATCTTATTATTAAATACATGCATTTCCATATCTTGTTCATCTGTTAATATCTTATCTAACTCTAAAATATTTTTACCAGGAATAACAATATTAACAGCTGATTCAGCTTCAACATTAAGTTTAACTGTTTTTTTAGCTAAGCGATAACTATCAGTAGCTATACATTCCAAAATATCTCCGGTAATTTTAAAGTTAAGTCCTGTAAGTAATGGTCTTAATTCTTGAGTAGAAATAGCAAATACTGTTTGACTAATAATTGTTTTAAATAAGTCACTGTTGATAATTATTGGATTTTTATGTTCATCTAATTTAATAGCTGGATACTCACTTGAATCTAAGCAATTTAAATTATACTCAGAAGCTCCTGAAGATATTTTTATCTTTAATCCATCCACAACTTCAAAGTTAATTAAGTCTTCCGGCATTTTTCTAATAATATCAACAATAAACTTACTTTGAATTATTATATTACCTAAACTTTCAACATTTTTAATTTCTTTATTTTCAATAAAAGATTTAATTGTTAACTCTGAATCACTCGCAGTTAAGTACAATCCTTCCTCTTTTAATTCAAATTTAATTCCATTTAATATAGGAATAACATTTTTTGTAGATATAGCTCTTGCTACATTCATTAAATTTTCTAATATAACATTTTTTTCAATTGTAAATTTCATATTTTCTCCTTCTTTTATATATATTCATAATCATAATACTGTGGATAATGTGGATAACTTTTTGCTTTTACCCATATTTATGCCAAATTTTGGGCATTTTGCCCTGTGGATAACTAACTGAGTTATCCACAATCCATTCACATAGTTAGATTTTTGCTTTAATTTCATTGACAATTTCTTGTAATTTTTTATTGTCTTTAAGGTCTTCTGTGATTTTATCAACAGCATGAATTACGGTAGAATGATCTCTTCCCCCAAATTCTAAGCCAATTCTTGGAAATGATTCATCAGTAAGCATTCTAGCTAAGTACATTGCAAGCATTCTAGGATATGCAATGTTCTTGGACTTTTTCTTTCCTTTTAGAACATCAATTGTGAATCCATAATAGTCTGCAACTGCCTTTTGAACCATAGAAATATCGTTATTTGAATAAATATTTTTACTTATATAATCCCCTAAAGCTTCTTGGGCAAAATCTAAATCTATCTTAGTTGGGGTATAAACAGCAACATAAGCCGCTAATCTATTAATTGCCCCCTCAATTTCCCTTACATCCGTATCGCATGAGTTCGCAATGTACATAATAACATCATCACTTATCATTTTTGCAATACTAAGATACTTAATTTTATCTTTAATTATTCTTACTCTTAGGTCTAAATCCGGTGGATAAATATCTACGGGAAGTCCCCATGCAAACCTGCTTCTAAGACGTTCTTCTAATAATTTTAAGTCTTCTGGCGATCTATCAGATGTAATAATAATTTGCTTATTGTGACTGTGTAGTTCATTAAATGTATGAAAGAACCCTTGCTGTGTTTTTTCAGCTCCTACTAAAAACTGGATATCATCTACCAACAAAACATCTACATCTCGATATTTATTTTTAAAGTAATCAGCTCTTTCAAATGACGATTCTGCCCCATTAGTACTGGCAATACTTGTATAATCATCCTTAAAATTCTCACTAGTTGTGTATAAAACTCTTAAATTACTATTTTCTACTATGTAATTTCCTATTGCATGCATTAAGTGGGTCTTTCCTAGCCCACTTTTACCATAAATAAACAAAGGATTATATATTTTTCCTGGTTGTTGTGCTACAGCGATTGCTGCAGTTTTGGCAAATTTGTTGGTATCTCCAGTAACATAGTTATCAAAAGTAAACTCTTTCTTTAAATTTGTAATAAACTCTGTATTATTATCTTTTTTAACTTCCAAAGTCCTGTTGTTGATAATTTCCAAGTTATCCACAGTCTCATCTTCTAGAACAAAAGAAATATCATAAGTAACGTTAGTTAATTCAGTCAAAGCGTCTTCCAAAAGCTGATACCAGCTAGTTTCGAGCACATTTTTATGCACTGCCATTGGTACTTGAATGACGATTTTGTTCTTTAAAGTATCTATTTCATGTAATTTTAATGGTTTAAACCATGTATTAAATGTGATTGGATTTATTTTTTGTTGTAGCAACGATAGAAATTTGCTCCATAAATCCTGATTGTCCAAAATCATCACCCCACTAACCAAATCTATCACAAGTATTGTACTCTATTTTTTAAATTTTGGGAAGTTTTTTTTAGTTATTCACAAGAAATTCACAGGTTATCAACATTTTATCAACATTTTTTTATCGGTGTATGCTGGTCTCTTATTAGTTATCAACATTATCAACAATTTATTTATCAACAATGTGGATAAATATTCAAAAGTTATCCACAACTCCTGTGGATAACTGATATTTTATATTTTTTTTGGCTGAAATACGCCAAAAAAATGCTTGTGAATAATGTGGATAACTATAAAAAATGGCACTTTTTGACATAAAAGTTGTGCACAACTAAAAAGTTATCCACAGGCGATTTTGATTTTCTTGTTGATAAATTTTCCTAAATCAACATATCATTACATTATATCCAATATTTTCCTTGACTTTTAAGTTAATTTAATATTATAATAACCTTGCTATTTAAGTTTAGGAGGTGCAAACTATGAAGAGAACTTTTCAACCAAACAATCGTAAAAAATCAAAAAAACATGGCTTCTTTGCTAGAAAAGAAAGCAATATTCTTAAATCAAGAAGAAAAAAAGGACGTAAAGTATTATGCAAATAAACCACAAAAAGTGGTTTTTTTCTAATTAGGTGAATTTTATGAAGAGAACAGAAATGGTCAAAAAGTCAAAAGACTTTCAAAGTATAATAAATTATAAACATTTTTATAAAAATAAATATTTTGTTATCTATGCATCAAAACCAGATAATACCTTTCTAAAACCTAAATTTGGTATTGCTGTTGGAAAGGCCCTGGGAGATGCTGTTAACCGTAATTTAATGAAACGACGCGTTAGAAATATAATTGATAACAACAAAATATTATTTCCAAATAACCATAATTATATTATAATGATTAAAAGGACTTCCAAAGAGGCTAAGTTTAGTGAATTAAATGAGGCCTTATCAAGTCTAATAAAGGAGATAAAATGAAAAAAAATAATAAAATAAAAATATTTTTACTAGCGATTTTAGTAATGTTATCCACAGGTTGTACTAAATATGTTAAAGATGGTAACAAATCTGTAATCTATGAAGCAACTGGTCAAACGCTTACTGCAAACATACTATGTAAACCAGTAACTGAGGACCTATATAATATATATAAGGAAAACGAAGATAAACTAACTAACAAATTAGACGAATTACCAGATTGTAACAATTTTAGTGTAACAGACATTAAATATGTTAGTTTATGGGAAAGCTTTTTTGTTAAACCTCTAGCTTGGATAATTCTAAAAGTTGGAGAATTAGTTAAAAACTATGGTGTCGCTGTAATGCTTATAAGTGTTTTAATAAGAGCTATTATGATACCATTAACCAAAAAATCTATGGCTCAAACTGAAAATTTGAAAAAAGCTCAACCGGAAATTAATCGTCTTGAAAAAAAATATGCTAATAAAACTGATAATGAATCATTAATGGCTAAGAGTCAAGAAACAATGATGATTTATAAAAAATATAACATTAATCCTGTTAGTGGCTGCCTTACTTCATTTATTCAGTTACCAATATTCTTCGCTTTCTTAGAAGCCATCAACCGTGTACCAGCAATTTTTGAAGGAACTCTATTTAATATGAATTTAGGTATGACCCCAATGACTGGTTTCGCTCATGGTAATTACATTTATATAATCTTACTTTTATTAATTATTGGTAGTACCTATGTAACATTTAAATTTAGTATGCAAAGTGCTGGTTCAACAGAAGCTGAACGTCAAATGAAAATGATGAGCACATTCATGATAATCATGATATCATTCGCTTCCCTAAGCTTACCAACTGCACAAGCATTATACTGGGTAGTAAATAATGTCTTTGCTATAATTCAAAATCTTATTGTTAAAAAGCTTATGAAAGTAGGTAAATAATGGAAAAATATACGTATACTGGTAAAAATTTAGATGAACTAAAAACCAATGCTTATCAAGAATTAAATTTAGAAGAAAATGAATGTTTAATCAAAGTAACGGAAGATAAAGGATCTTTATTTAAAGGTCAATCATATACTTTGGATGTTTATAAAATAACTGATGTTGCTGCTGAAATTAAGAATTATTTAAGCGAATTATTAACTAAAATGGGTTTAGAAACAACATTTGAAACCAAAATTCGTGGTGAACAAATAACTATTAAAATGTTTTCTAATCAAAATAATATTTTAATCGGTCGTAATGGTCAAACACTAAAGGCTCTTCAACAAATAATAAGACAATACATTTTCAATATAATTGGTGTTTATCCATATATATTATTAGACGTTGAAAACTACAAAGAAAAATGTGAAAATCATTTAGAAAAACTAGCTAAGCAAATAGCTCGTGAAGTAACTAAAACCAAACAACCTATTATTATGGACAGCATGAACTCCTATGAAAGAAGAATAGTTCATAATACTCTAGCTAACTTTAAAAATATTACAACATTTAGTGAAGGTGAAGAACCTAATAGACATATCGTTGTCAAAATAAAGGAAGACTAAGTTCTTCTTTTTTTGTTTATTTTTTGCAAAATGTGATATAATACGACGGAAAGGAAGGATAATCATGGACGACACTATTGTATCTATCTCAACATCCCTTGGTGTAGGCGCCATTGCCATCATAAGATTAAGTGGCCCTAAAGCAATTGAAATTGTTAATAAAATATTTAAAGGAAAAGACTTAACTAAAGTAGATAGTCACACTATAAACTATGGCTATATTAAAGAAAATGACACAATTATTGACGAAGTTTTAGTTAGTATTATGCGTGCTCCAAAAACTTATACTACAGAAGATGTAGTAGAAATTAATACTCATGGTGGAATAGCTACAACTAATAAAGTATTAGAGCTTTGCTTAACCAATGGTGCGCGCCTTGCCGAACCAGGAGAATTTACTAAACGGGCTTTTTTAAATGGCCGCATTGATTTAACCCAGGCTGAAGCCGTTGAAGATATCATAACATCAACGACAGATAAATCTTTAAACTTATCAATGAACCAATTAACCGGTTCTTTAAAGAAGTTAATTACCGATACTCGTAAAACTATGGTTAACTTAATGGCAAATATTGAAGTAAACATCGATTATCCAGAATACGAAGACGCTGAAAATATAACTATTCCGCTTTTAAAAGAAAAACTAGTTCCTATCAAAAATAAACTATCCAAACTTTTAGAAGAATCCAAAAATGCTAAAATAATCAAAGATGGTATCGATGTTGCTTTAATTGGCCGCCCAAACGTTGGTAAATCAAGCCTTTTAAATCTTTTTTTAGAAGAAGAAAAAGCCATTGTTACAAACATTGCTGGTACCACCCGTGACATAGTTGAAGGTCAAACTATTATAAATGGAATCAAAATTAACTTTATCGATACTGCCGGTATTCGTAATACCACTGATGTAGTTGAAAAAATTGGAGTTGAAAAAAGTAAACAAATGATATCTAAAGCTGATTTAAACATCCTAATTTTAAATAATAATGAACCTATAACTAATGAAGATAAAGAACTCCTTGAATTAATAAAATCTAAACCAAGTATAATATTTATTAATAAAAATGATTTAGAACCAAAGTTAGATTTAGAACAAATGCCAAATATTGTTCAAGGAAATACCCTATCTTTAGAAGGAATAAAAGATTTAAAACAAAAAATAATCGAATATTTTAATTTAGAAAAGATTGAAGTTAAAGATGCAACCTATTTAACAAACGCTCGTCAAAACGCTTTAATCAAAAACACCATATCCTATATTGACCAAGCCTTAGAAGATATAGAAAACGAAGTTCCTGTCGATATGATAGAAATAAATATCCGTACTGCTTGGGATACACTAGGTGAAATAATTGGTGCTACGTATAAAGACGAATTGTTAGATGAATTGTTCTCTAATTTCTGTTTAGGAAAGTAAGTGATAAAATGAAAAACTATGAAATAATTGTTGTAGGAGGTGGCCATGCGGGTTGTGAAGCTTCTCACATTGCAGCCTATAAAGGCCATAAAACTGCCTTAGTAACTATGAATATCAAAAATATTGCAGATATGCCTTGTAATCCTTCAATAGGTGGAACTGCTAAAGGAATAATAGTTCGTGAAATCGATGCCCTAGGTGGTTTAATGGGCCGTGTTGCCGACCGTTCTCATTTTCAAATAAAAATGCTAAATAGTGGTAAAGGTCCTGCTGTAAGATCACTCCGTGCGCAAGCTGATAAAATAACCTATCCTAAAAATATGCTTCAAGAATTAAAAAACTTAGAAAATCTTGATATCATTGAAGGCATGGTTGAAGATATTATAGTAGAAAATAACGTAATTAAAGGAATTATCCTTGAAACTGGTGAAAAAATAATGTGCCAATGTCTAATTTTAACCACTGGTACTTATCTTAAAGGAAGCATTTTATGCGGTGCGGAAAAACACCCCGGTGGTCCACATGGTGAAAGAAGAAGTAACTATTTAAGTGATAATCTAAAGAAAAATGGTCTTCATATTCAACGTTTAAAGACCGGAACTCCTCAAAGAATAGCGGCTTCCTCAATAGATTTTTCAAAAATGAAACCAGAAACTGGCGACGATACCTATTGGACATTCTCCCATGATTTTCCTCCTCAATATAAAATAAACGAACAACAAAAATGTTATCTTATCTATACCACTTTAGAAACCAAAAAAATCATTGAAGATAATTTAGATAAATCAAGTATGTATGGTGGTTACGTTGAAGGCATTGGTCCAAGATACTGTCCTTCAATTGAAGATAAAGTAGTTCGTTTCCACGATAAAGACCATCATCAACTTTTTTTAGAGCCAGAATCTCTTTATTATGATGATTGGTACCTACAAGGTTTTTCAACTTCAATGCCTCATGATATTCAAGAACAAATGGTTCATTCCCTACCCGGACTTGAACATGCCAAGATAACTAAGTATGCCTACGCTATTGAATACGATGCCATTGACCCACTTCAAATTAACCCATCCTTAGAATCTAAAGTTCTATCTGGCTTATTTACGGCTGGCCAAATAAATGGCACTAGTGGTTATGAAGAAGCCGCCGGCCAAGGTATAATGGCTGGTATAAATGCAGCTTTAAAATTAGAACAAAAAGCCCCATTAATCTTAAAAAGAAATGAAGCTTACATCGGTGTTTTAATAGATGATTTAGTAACTAAGGGAACTAATGAACCTTATCGCATGCTAACTAGTCGTGCTGAATTTAGATTAATTCTTCGTCATGACAACGCTGACTTAAGATTAAGAGACCTAGCGTACAAAGTAGGAACCATTTCTCAAGAACAATACGATAATTTAAATCTAAAAAAGAAACAAATTCAAGAATTAACTAAAATTTTACAAGATAATAAATTAAAATTAAACGACGAAACTAAAAAAATATTTCAAGAAAACAACATTGAAGTACCAAGTATTTCAACATCCTTCTATCAATTATTAAAACGTCCAGGAATATCTATTCAATTTATTAATAAACTATTAGATTTTAACTATCCTGAAGCTGTTTTAGAACAGGTTGAAATATCCACTAAGTACGAAGGATATATCGTTAAAACTAATAAAGAAATCGAAAAAATGTTGAAATTAGAATCTAAGCAAATACCTAAAGATATAGATTATTCTAAAGTAACAAACTTAGCTAGCGAAGCCCGTCAAAAATTAGAAAAAATTCGTCCGGAAACTATTGGACAAGCTACACGTATATCAGGCGTTAACCCAGCCGATATTTCTATTCTTACTATCTATTTAAGAAAGGAATATCCTCATGAATAAAGAAGAATTTCTAATTGCTGTATCAAATCTAGGTTTAAATCTTACCATGCAACAACAAAAAGACTTAGAAACATACCAGTCTTTCCTAGAAGAATATAATAAAACAACCAATCTAACAACAATTGTTAATGAATTCGAAGTATACTTAAAACATTTTTATGATTCCTTAACAATTATTAAAGAAATTGATTTAACAAAAGTTGATACTCTCTTAGACATTGGAACAGGTGCGGGATTTCCCGGTATGGTATTAAAAATCTGTTATCCTAATCTTAATGTTACTTTGCTTGATTCCAACAACAAAAAACTAATCTTTTTAGATAATTTAAAAAATAAATTAAATATAGATGTAACTCTTGTTCATAGTCGTGCCGAAGAATTTATTACTGACAATCGTGAAAAATTTGATGTTGTTGTAACTCGTGCTGTTGCATCCCTTCCTATCCTTTGTGAACTTGCAATTCCTTACTTAAAAGTAAACGGCTATTTTATTGCTATGAAATCAAATGCCTTAGAAGAAATCAATGCCAGTACTAATATCTTATCCAAATTAGATAGTAAAATAATTAATATCAATGAATTTGAATTACCTCATGAACATTCCAAAAGAACATTAATAAAAATAGAAAAATTAAAACCAACTAATCATCAATATCCAAGGCAATACAATCAAATAAAAAAAGAAGTAAGTAATCTCTTAACAAAATAGTGGTTACTTACTTTTTAAATTTTATAAAAAATAAAACTATTATTATAATCAAAATATAAAAATAACTCTCCAATATAATACCAAAATTTATTATTTTAAAATATCTTTAAGTAAAAAAATTATGGTTGCAAAAAAATTCAATATAGAGTATTATTAATATAGACAAGTATAATAAAGGGGCTGATTTATAATGCAAATGGAATCACAAATAGTACAAGTAAATATCGACGATATAATCCCAAATAGGTTTCAACCACGACTTTCTTTTGACGACCAAGGTTTAAAAGAATTAGCGGCTTCTATAAAAGAACATGGGATAATTCAACCCTTAGTGCTACGTAAACTTGGAAGTAAATATGAAATAATTGCTGGCGAAAGAAGATATAAAGCCTCTCAAATGGCTGGACTAACTACAGTACCTGCTGTAATTTCCAATATTGATGATAATTCCAGTGCCGAAGTAGCTTTAGTTGAAAATATTCAAAGAAGAGACCTAACTCCAATTGAAGAAGCTAGAAGTTACAAAAATCTTCTTGATAAAGGTTATCTAACTCAAGAACAGCTAGCTAAAAAAATGGGTATCTCTCAATCTGCTATTGCCAACAAACTCCGTCTTTTAAATCTTGATGATGAAGTACAACAGGCTCTTTTAGAAGGAAGAATAAGCGAACGTCATGCCCGTGCCCTTCTATCACTAGATAGCAAAACAGCTCAAAAAGAATGGCTTAATCGCATTATAACGGATCGTATGACTGTAAGACAACTAGATCAAGAACTAAAACAAGTTCTAAAGAAAAATACTACTAATAAAGAAATTCCTTTAGTAGATATCAACCCAAACGTTGAAGAAATCAAAGATAAAGCTGTAGATATCAATCCAAATCAAAATAAAAATAGAAATGTGGCGAATCTGATGGTACCAGAAGACATCCTAACAGACTATAGTAGTTCTCTACCTCAAAATACTAGCGATATGAAAACAATTAATGTTCCAAATAGCATGGATATAATGTCTAACATGCCTGCTGACGATAACCAAAGTCCCGTTAATAAATTCTTTAATACCTTAGAAAGTACTCCTGCTAACGTTAATGGTAACAATGCTTTCTCTGCTGAAAATACTTTTAATATGAATAGTGCTCCGGAGTTAAATTTTAACTTCAATACTCCAACTTCTTTCGATACTTTAACTCCACTAGAACAACAACCTAAAAAAGATATCGAAATCTTTGACCCAACTCCAAAACAAGAAGAAACAATTACAACACCAACTCCTGATTTTAATGCCTTTGAAACCCCAATTGAACTAAACCCAAATAATCGTTTCTTCACTCCTGAACCAAATAATATTACTTCAACATACCAAGAATCAACACCTAAACAAGAAGAATTATTTGACCCAATGAGTATGGTTGAGTCACTTGAACCAATTAAAGTATCAAGTTCATTAGATAATTCCATTGCCATGATAAAAGAAACCATAACTAAACTTCAAAACCAAGGAATTAGAATAAGTTATAATGAAACTGACGAACCTTTAGAACATAAAATAACTATTACTATTGATAAATAACAAAAATGACTGCTTTTTAAGGCAGTCTATTTTTTTACATTTAAAACTTTTATACCACAAATATGGCAAAATTCCAAATATGTTTTTAACTTTATATTAATCGCACCTCTTTCAACAGCTTTAACCCATTGAACTGATTTGTGCATCTTTTTAGCTAATTCTAGTTGCGTAATATTAGCACTCTCACGAATAAACTTAAAAACATCAGGAATATTATAATCTTCAAAACTAATTTTCATGAATTTCACCTATTAATTTTATATCAAATAGCTATCAAGCAATAACGAAAAAGTCTATTCTCACTAGACTGTAAGACTACATAAGGGACCTAGTTAAAATAAACTTTATAATAATAAATTTTATCAAAAAAGATAATTCCCCTTAATCATAATAAACTTTATTATTCAGTAATATTTTCCTTATTACCTTCATATTCCATTTCACTATTCACATACTCACTACCTTTAACATAATAGTAAACATACATTTTTTTATCATTATCAGCCTGATTACCCGTTATCGCATCAAGTGGCACCCCTACTACATTCTCAGGCACATCATACCACCTAGCTTCTTTATCTTTTAAATATTCCTCAACAGTATTTACCCATATATTCTTTGAAATATTTCCATCTACTGGATTCATTTGCCTATTATCGTCATATCCATTCCAAACCAACATCAAAATATCTGGATTGTACCCAATCATATAACAGTCAGTCCCCGACGACCCAGTTTTCATAGCATACTTTCGACTTATCTTTGAACCTAAACTAATAATCGTTGGCGTATTATAATCAATAAAAGCCGAATTATATGTCGCCGTTAGCATTTCATTTAAAATAAACGTATAATTAGAATTTAAAACTTGAGTACTATTATTTTTCTTTTCGTATAAAATATTTCCATGCATATCCGTAACCTTTAAAATTACCCCCAAGTCTTTTTTATATCCATTACTAGCTAAAGTAGTATAAGCATTAGCAAAATCCCACATCGAGATCTCTGCTGTTCCTAAAGGCAGTGACGGGATAGTCGGTAAGTCTTTTTTTATCCCCATTCTCTTTGCTGTTTTAACCAACATATCTTCTCCTAAAAACAAATGAGTCTTCACCGCATAAATATTATCACTATAACTTAACGCCGCCGCCATAGTAATTTCTTTATTAGCATATTTTTTATTATAATTTTGTGGTGAATACGTATCATTATTAGCAAATACAAACGTTGTTTCCTCACTTAAAAACTTTGAAGAAGATGTCATTCCATTTTCTAACGCCGCATAATAAAGTATCGGTTTCATAGTACTACCAACTTGTCTTTCAGCACTAACTACTCTATTAAATTGACTTTTATTATAATCTCTTCCCCCAACTAATGCCATTATATTTCCCGTATTTGGATCAATTATCATACTAGCCACTTGCATCTCATTATCTGGCATATATTCATTAACATTTTTCTCTAAAATACCTTGTAGTTCAATATCCAAAGACGTATAAATCTTTAAACCTCCCGTTTCAATTAATGATTTCGGTATTGCAAGTTTATCTAACTCACTTTTAACAACATCTTGATAATACATCAACGTATCTAAATTATTTTCACTTCTCTTACCATATAAAATCAAAGTATTTTTAAATAAATTATCCGCATCTTCTTCACTTAACTTCTTATTATTAACCATAGCTTTTGCTACAATCTTCCCCCTTAATATTGCATCGTCATAATTACTAATCGGGTTATAATAACTAGGTCCCTTAGGAATACCAGCTAAAACAATACTTTCTTCCAAAGTCAAATCCTTTGCACTTTTATTAAAATAATACTCTGCCGCACTACCAATTCCAAAATTACCTTGCCCAAAATTAATCGTATTAATATATCCTTCTAATATTTCATTCTTACTATAATGCATCTCTAACTTTAAAGTAAGCCAAGCCTCCTCTATCTTTCTTTCCCATGTCTTATCAAAATCTAAATACAAATTTTTAACATACTGCTGAGATATAGTACTAGCGCCACCAACTACTTTCCTACTTTTTATATTCTGCAACATAGTTTTTATAATTCTTAAATAATCAAAACCCTTATGCTTATAAAAATTTTTATCTTCAATACTTATTATGGCATTCAAAAAATCTGGTGAAACATCACTTAAACTTACCCACTTTGAATTTCCACTTCCTTGGTACACAATAGTCTCATTATGGTCATAAATATAATACTGTCCTGTTGTTTTAATATCTAAAACTGGACTAATATAAGCCATAAAATAAAGTCCTAAAATACTTACAATGCCTAAGACAAATAATAGACAAAATACCTTAAAAAGTCGCTTAAATCTCTTCAAAATTCTTCACCCTAACACTATTATGTAAAAAAAATGCGTTTTTATGTAGTCAATTTCCAATCTCTATGTTATAATGTTTTAGAAAAAAACGGAGGGCTGTTTTTTGAAGAAAAAATTAGATATAAATTTATTAAAAAATAACAATTTAACATATACTAAAAAAGATGTATCATACGATACATACAACAATATTATAAAATACAACTTAGACGATGTTGTAAATACTCTAGAATTACTCGAAGATGGTGTAATATTCACTAGAGAAAACGACGAATATTTATTTAATTTAAAACTATCTAAAGATCAAAATACTTGCCGTTATTTGCTTAAAGAATTAGATAGTTATATTGATATCGT
Organism: Coprobacillus sp. CAG:605; assembly: GCA_000433255.1. Classification (GTDB taxonomy): domain Bacteria; phylum Bacillota_I; class Bacilli_A; order RF39; family UBA660; genus CAG-605. The sequence goes on from HF998235.1 coordinate 43,222, forward strand.
AGTAGATGATGGTCAAATTATAAAAGAAGATAATAAACTAACTATTAATTATCAAATCGAAAGTGATGATGAATTTACTACTATTGAATTATTTTTAAAGTAGGGTGAGATTATGAAAGAAAAAATAAGAGAAATATTACTTCAAAGTTTAAAAGAAAATAATATTGAATATGAAGAAGATATTATTATCGAAAATCCAAATAAAAAAGATAATGGGGATTATTCAACAAACTTAGCATTACGTTTAACTAAATTACTACATAAAAATCCCTTAGAAATAGCCCAAAATATTACAAATAAAATAAATAGTGATTTATTTACCAAAGTAGAAATTGCTAAACCAGGTTTTATTAACTTTTACATGGATAAAAAATATTTATTAGATAATATTAATACTGTCTTAGAACTTCAAGAAAACTATGGCCGTAACAATATTGGACATTATAAACGATACAACTTAGAATTTGTCAGTGCCAATCCAACCGGTATTTTGCATTTGGGAAACGCTAGAGGCGGAGCATATGGTGATTCCTTAGCGCGAATCTTAAGATTTAGTGGTTATGACGTAACTGAAGAATATTATGTTAATGATGCTGGTAATCAAGTTAACAACCTCGCTTTATCAATAGAGGCTAGATATAAAACGATTTGTGGTATTCCTACTGACTTACCAGAAAATGGCTATCATGGTCAAGAAATTATTGAAATTGCTAAGAACTTATATAATGAACATCAAGATACCTTATTAAATGAAAACATTGAATATTATAAAAATCTTGGTATCAATATTCTATTAGATAAAATCAAAAAAGTCTTAAAAGATTATCGCATCAACTATGATGTCTATACTAGCGAAAAATCAATTTACAAAACCCATCCAATTCCTGAAATTATAAATAAATTAACTACTAATGGTTATACTTATGAACAAGAAGGTGCTACTTGGTTAAAAGCTAGCGAACTAGGAGATTCTAAAGACCATGTTTTAGTTAAAGCTGACGGCCTATACACTTACTTAGTACCAGATATTGCATACCATATCGATAAAATTGAAAGAGGGTATGACCATTTAATTGACGTTTTTGGAACTGACCACCATGGTTATGTTGCGCGCCTTAAAGGCTCCCTAAAAGCTCTAGGGTACGACCCAGACATCTTAGATGTTAAACTATTACAATTAGTAAGATTAGTATCTAATGGTGAAGAAATAAAAATGAGTAAACGTACCGGTAAAATAGTATCTCTTCAAGAATTAATTGACTTAGTAGGTGTTAATGCTGCAAGATACTTCTTCGTAAGCAGATCCCTTGATACTCAAATGGATTTTGACTTAGACCTAGCCACTAAAAAATCTAACGAAAACCCTGTTTATTACGTATCATACGCTTACGCTAGAATCTGCAATATTTTAAATAATTACGAAGGAAAAATAACTAACGTTACAGAATATAAAACCATAAATAGTCCTGAAGCATATAATGTCTTAGAACAAATTTATAAATTTAACGAAGTAGTAATATCCGCTGCAACTAAAGAATTACCTCACTTAATTACTAATTACGTCTATGATTTAGCAGAATCATTCCATTCACTATATTCTAAAGAAAGAATAATTACAGAAGATAAAGAAAAAACCAACGAATACTTAAACTTAATTAGTGCCGTTAAAGTAACACTTAAAAATGCATTAGATTTAATTGGTGTTATACCACCAGAAAAAATGTAGGAGGAAATTTTATGAAATTAAACGATTTAACCAAAGCTGAATTAGAAGCTATGAGTTATGATGATATAGCGTACTTAATATTAAGCGAAGAAAAAAAGGAAACCAAAATAACTGACCTTTTTAAAAAAGTTTGTGATTTACTAGGGTTATCCCAAGCAGAATATGAAGCAAAAATAACTGATTTTTTCCAAGTACTATCCACTGATCAAAGATTTGTTATGGTTGATAAAGGATACTGGGATTTAAAGAGTAATCATAAGGCTAATATTATTATGGATAATGATGAAGAAGACGAAGAAGAAAAAGAGGAAGACGAAGAAGACGAAGACACAACTGAAGAAAACGATGATTTATTCTATGATGAAGATTCAACTGACGACGATACAACTGATGATGATTTAAAAGATTTAGTAATCGTAACCGATGATGACGAAGAAAATGCAAACCTTTAACGTTTGCTTTCTTTTCTCTTCCACGATATAATACATAAAGAAGGAGCTAGAAAATGAAAGAAAGACTAGAAACTATAATAACTAAATATGAGGACCTAAAACAAGAACTAACAAAACCGGAAGTTTTAGCAGACTATAATAAACTAAGAACTTTATCAAAAGAACAAAAAGACTTAGAAAGCATTGTTAATAAATATAAAGAATACTTAACTAGTGAAAAAAATATTGAAGATGCTAAAATATTAGCTAACGATCCGGAAATGCATGAATTAGCTGAAGAAACTTTAGCTGAAGAAACTGCTAATAAAGAGCGTTTAGAAAAAGAACTTGAATTAATGTTAATTCCAAAAGACCCTAATGACGATAAAAATATTATTATGGAAATAAGAGGAGCTGCCGGAGGAGACGAAGCCAATATCTTTGCTGGCGACTTATTCCGTATGTATTCTAAGTACGCTGAAAAACAAAATTGGAAAATTGAAATTCTCCATGAAGTAGAGGGTAGTGCCGGTGGATATTCCCAAATCGAATTTATGATTAGAGGTGAAAATGTCTATTCAAAATTAAAATTTGAAAGTGGTTCGCACCGTGTTCAAAGAGTACCAGTAACCGAGACTCAAGGTCGTGTTCATACTTCAACTGCCACAGTACTTGTTATGCCTGAAGTAAATGTTGATGACGTTGAAATTAAAGAAAGTGATTTAAAAATAGATGTTTATCACTCTAGTGGTGCCGGTGGTCAATCAGTTAACACTTCCAACTCTGCCGTTCGTATCACTCATGTTCCAACCAATACCGTTGTAACTTGTCAAATAGAAAGATCACAATTAAAAAATAAAGAAAAGGCTATGAAAATGCTAGCGGCAAAACTTCAAGATGCTGCCGAAGCTAAAGCTGAAGCTGAATTAGGTCAAAACCGTAAAAAAATAGGAACCGGCGATAGATCAGAAAAAATTAGAACTTACAACTATCCTCAAAATAGAATAACTGACCACCGTATTAACTTTACTATTATGGAACTAGACCGTGTTATGGAAGGTAACCTAGACCCCGTAATTGAAGCTTTAATAAACGAAGACCAAAGATTAAAACTTCTAGGAGATACTAATGAATAAACCAGAGTTTATCTCTAATGTAGATTTTGAAATCTTAAAATCAATGTATCCCGATAATATAGACGAGGTAATTCAAAAACTAAATAATCATTATCCCGTTCAATACTTAATTGGTAATGTTAATTTTTATGGCTATCAAATATTTGTTGACGAAAGAGTACTAATTCCGCGTTTTGAAACCGAAGGTTTAGTTGAAGAAACTCTAAAACTTATTAAATTTAAAAATATAACACCCAAAATTATCGAAATAGGAACGGGTAGTGGTTGTATTGCTATTGCTCTAAGTAAAGAATTAAATACCCATGTAACTGCCATTGACATATCAAAAAGTGCCATTGAAGTAGCAACTAAAAACGCTTTATACAACGAAGCTGACGTTACTTTCCAATTAAAAGACATCAAAACTGGCGACTTTAATTCTAAATACAATATTTTAATAAGCAATCCGCCATACGTTAAATATGACGAACCAGTTGACCCTGCAACTAAATTTGAACCTCAGAATGCCTTATTTGCCGACCATAATGGCTTGGAATTTTATGAAGTAATTTTAAAACGCAGCCATGAATTTATGGAATCTACAAACATAATAGCATTTGAAATAGGTGAAACTCAAGCTCCTGAGATAGAAACTCTAGCTAAAAAAGAATATCCTAACGCTAATGTTATAGTAAAAAAAGACTTACAAGAAAGAAATCGTTACTTATTTGTAATTAATGATTAAACTTAATATAATTCACTCAATATAATATTGGGTGATTTTTTATAAAAAAGATAATAATAATTTTATTCGTAGTCGTAAGTGTATACATTTTATCAACTCCTAAAGAAGAACAAATAACTATACCAGATACTTCCATTCGTTTCCGCATCATTGCTAATTCCAATTCCCTAGAAGATCAACTAGAAAAAAATGAAATCAAACAAGACTTAATTAAAAACGTAATTCCTAAAATGCTAAATAACAATATTTCTTCTTCCAGAGCATCTATTAAAAACACCATACCATTACTAAAAGAACAACTAAATATCTATAAAATACCATATTCTCTAAACCTTGGTCAAAACTATTTCCCTGAAAAAAACTACAAAGGCGTAACATACGATGCCGGAAACTATGAATCTCTAGTCATAACTTTAGGTAGTGGACTAGGGGATAACTGGTGGTGTGTTCTATATCCACCTTTATGTTTAATCGAAGACGAACCTGCCTTAGATAATATAACTTTTAAAAGCTACATCAAAGAGTACCTAAATAATTCTAATTAATAAATTTACACTCACCTTAATATAAATAATTAGGGTGATTTTTTTGATTAATATACTAATTTGGATAGCTATCGCTCTAAGTATGGATACATTTTCTTTAGCACTATCCTTAGGAACTATGAACTTATCGTATAAAAAAGTATTATTTTATCCGTTACTAGTTGGCGTCTTTCATTTTATCTTTCCCCTTATAGGACGCTTACTAGGAGATATCATTTTAAATATTATAATTATTGGTTCCCAAAAACTCTTAGGTCTAATTTTCTTAATTTTATTCTTAAAACTACTTTATGATATGAAAAAGGGTAGTAAAGACACCATCAAAATTAGTAAAATATCACTAATTCTTCTAGCCATATCGGTTTCTTTAGATAGTTTAACTACCGGCATAGGGCTAAATGCAATAACAAAAAGTATCCTCCTTCCTTCTTTAATCTTCCAAGTAGTTAGTACCACATTTACTTTTTTAGGTTTATTAATCGGTGCCAAAGCCAGTAACTCCCTGGGAAACCTTGCCAATTACTTTGGTCTTTTAATCTTACTCATTCTTGCTCTAGCCCATTTATGTAAATAACATGTAATAAAAATTGACTAACACTCAAAAACAAGATATATTAAATATAAGAAATAACTTATTTTAAAAGGAGGCTTTATATGCCAAAATTAATTATTGAAGGTCAAAATACCTTAACTGGAACCATAAAGATTAGTGGCGCTAAAAATAGTGTGGTGGCCCTTATTCCAGCTGCTGTTTTGTGCGAAACTAATTGTACTATCGAAAACGTTCCTAATATTGCTGATACTAAATCACTTATCGATATTATGGAAAAACTTGGTTGTAAAATAGATTATACTAATGAAACTCTAAACATTGATACATCTTCCTTACAAAATGTTCTAATTCCAGAAGAACTTTCTAAAAAACTTCGTGCTTCTTACTATTACATGGGTGCATTACTAGGTCGTTATAATCATGTTGAAATTTATTTTCCAGGTGGCTGCAACATCGGTTCTAGACCAATTGACCTTCATCTAAAAGGCTTCGAAAAATTAGGAGCCGCTATTACAATCGAAGGCAATAAGTACATAATTGACGCTAAAAAACTAACCGGCGCTAAAATATACCTTGACTTTGCCTCTGTAGGAGCTACTATTAACATCATGCTAGCGGCTGTCAAAGCTCATGGTATAACTCAAATATTTAATGCTGCTAAAGAGCCGGAAATCGTTAATATAGCTATGTTTTTAAATAATATGGGAGCTAAAATAACTGGCGCTGGTACTTCATGTATCAAAATTGAGGGAACTTCTACCTTAGATAGTGGCCGCATTGAAACTATCCCTGATAGAATTGAAGCTGGAACGTATCTAATTGCTGGTGCTCTAATCGGCCAAAACCTAAAAATTAAAGGTATAATCAAAGAACATTTAGAAGCCCTTCTATCTAAAATGAAAGAAATGAATATTCCTCTTAATATTTATGAAAATGAAATAATTGTTAGCAAACCAGATATTTACAAGCCTATTAATGTCAAAACTCTAGTATATCCAGGCTTTGTTACTGACTTAGGTCAACCAATGCAAACGCTTTTAACTCAAGCCACTGGAACTTCTATTTTCGAAGAAACAATCTACGAGAACCGTATGGGACATGTTAAATATCTAAATCTTATGGGCGCAAATATCAAAGTTAATAACCAAACCGCCTTCATAACGGGTCCTTCAAAATTAAAAGGAACAACAGTTATTGCCACTGACCTAAGAGCAGGTGCCTCCCTAGTTCTAGCCGCCTTAATAGCATCTGGTACCACAACCATTGAAGAGGCTTCGCATATTTTAAGAGGCTATGAATCTATCGTAGAAAAATTATCTAATGTTGGTGCTAAAATAACTTTGGTTGAATAAGATAGTAGTAGTTACTACTATTTTTTTGAGAGGTAAATTATGAAAATAAAATTACTATTTCTAACCATAGCCTCATTATTGTTAACTTATTTAATATTTACAACTAATATTGATAATCGTTTAGACATTGTATCTCTATATGATACTACAACTACAACTAGACCTAACTTCAACGATTATCTTCTTAAATACTTAGATAATAATGTATCATATTCGATGAACCAAAAATATTCCAATAAAAATCTCGAAATTGAAAATGTCATATCTAATATAAATTCTAATAAAAATAAAATTCAAGAAAAAATCCATGATGCAGAGATCATAATTATTTATTTCGGCGACTTTGAGCTTTTAAACGAAGATGTAACGTCAACTGAACTTCTAGAAGAAACAGAAAATCTCTTTAAAATAATTCGTAAAATTAATTCTAAACAAATAATCTTTTTATCTCCTGTAAATATTAAATCTTCTTATATGTATAAATCTTTATGTCAAAAATACAAAATATCATATATTAATACTACTTCCTACTTAGAAAAAACAGATATTAGTAACAATATTATCAATGAAACCGGTCATCAAAAACTAGGTAAAATATTATATTCTACTATTTCAAATGCCTGGAATTTGTAAATTGCTGCCACTCTTTGTAAAAAAAATCACTCAAATTTATTGAAATTGCTAAAAACTATGATATAATACATAAGACGAAACAAAATCTATGTTATGGATATAACATGGCGGAAGGAGAGATATAATGAAAAAGGGTATACATCCAGAAATGCATGAAGTTGAAGTACGTTGTGCATGTGGTAACACTTTTACAGTAAAATCTACAAAAGAGTCAATTCAATGTGATGTTTGTAGCGCTTGCCATCCATTCTACACTGGTTCTCAAGCTAGAGCTAAGAAGACTGGTTCAGTTGAAAAATTCAACCGTAAATATGGCTTTACTGACGAAAATAAGACTGCCTAATTGCAGTTTTTTTTCATATATTTTTTAGCAAAAATATACCATCAAACGTCAACGTGGGTGAAATTTTATTTCCTTTTTACCCCATTTATATTATAATTTTTATTATGGGAGGCTATAATGCAACAAGAAAACCTAATCAAAGTCCTTAAGTATATCAATGCTAAAACTGATATTGCCATATCAAAACTTTTCTTTGAATACTTAAAAGACCACAATAAATATAAAATAAGTCCCAGTGATTATAAAATATACGAATTCTATAAACTAACTAAGAACGAAAAAGAAAATATAATAACTAAAGGACAAAGTAAACAAGCAATTAAAAGATTAAATAAAATAACTAATCTTAATGAATATAAATTAAAAAATCAATTCTATAAAAGATATAACTCTTACTTAAATCGCCATTGGTTAGAGCTAACCGGCTCTAATATCACCGAATTTTATGACTTTGCTAATAAGTACACCCACCTTTTAAGTACCACAAATGATATTACCATTAGCAAAAATACCATAACCCCTGATTTAAAAAATTATACTAAATTATATAATGAACTAGTTTTAAATGGTAAGTCAATTATCGAAGAACCCCTAACAGAAATGGCCCCCTTATCTTCCTTAAATCCTAATGCCTTTAACATTATAAGAATGATTACTTTAAATAATGAAATAATTTATTCCTATCTAATAACAATGTACAATGACTCTTCACTATTTGCTCCCATAAATATTGAAACGGGAATAATTGATTATGATGCCTGCGATTTATTAAAGAACACTTATGATTTTCACCCAATAACTAGCCAACAAATAAACTGGCTAACCATTCCAAAATGGCCCAGAACCAAGAGATTTACTCTTAAAGTAGCCTTAGAAAACCCCAATTTAAAATATCAAGAAATTGATCTAATCATGTCTACAAACGGACCTGCTTTAATTAAAATAAACCCTAGTCCAAACTATCAAAACATAGAACTAATGAATTTAATATATAAAAAAGATAGTTTAAAAAAACTATTAAAAGAAGAAGGAGAATAAAATATGAGTATATATATAGCCTCTGATCATAGAGGAATATCTTTAAAAAATTATTTAATAACAAAATTAGAAAAAAACAACAATGTTATCAAAAGTGATTTAGTAAACTATGATACTGACGATTATCCTGATTTTGCTTTTGATGTTTGTAACCATATGTCTAAAGAAGAAGATATTGCCATCCTAATATGTGGTAATGGAATTGGCATTTCTATTGCGGCGAACAAGGTTAAAGGAATTCGCTGTGCTCGTGTCGTATCTAATGACGATAGCTACGCGGCTAAAACCCATAATCACGCTAACGCTATTTCCCTAGCAGCTGATTTAGAACCAACCAAAGCATTAGAAATTGTTAATACTTTCCTTCATGCAACTCCATCTATAGAAGATCGTCATGTAAGAAGAGTAAATAAAATCATATCCTATGAAAACGGAGAATATAATGAAGTATAAGTCACTAATTTATGCTTTAACCTTCTTTTTAAGTATATTTGCCTTAAGTGGGGTTAACTTTGATAAATTTATGAAACGTAATAAACCATTAGAAGCCAGGGTAATTGTCTTTATTCTTGCTTTTGCTGCTAGTTACTTAGTTACCAATTTTATAGTTGACTTTATATCTTAAAGGAGCAATATGAAAAATAAAATCTATTTTAGTATCATAATATTACTTATTCCTCTAACCATAATTTCTTTTAATAGAGAAAAACAATTGGCTGAAAACGCGGACAATCTTCAAGATAAAAAAACTATTATAGTTTTAAAAAATAACAATGAAATAACAAATATTCCCCTTGAGGAATATGTAACAGGTGTAGTTGGAGCAGAAGTTCCAGCTTTATTTTTGGAAGAAACCCTAAAAGCCCAAGCCATTGCTTCTCGTACCTTTGCTTTATATCAACAAAATCATATCGGCTATCTTACTTTAAGCGATCAAGCCTATAACTCTAATACTGAACTAAAAGCTAAATGGCAAGATAAATACGATGAATATTATTCTAAAATATCCAAAGCTGTATTAGACACTAAAGACTTAGTTTTAACTTATAATAACGAACTAATTAAATCTTACTATTATTCTATGAGTAATGGCTATACCGAAAGTTCTTTAACTGTTTTTAACGAAGACTTACCATATCTAGAAATTATTCCTTCAATCTACGATAACGAAACTCTAAATAACTTTTCCACAACCATCACATTACCTAAAGAAGAATTTTGTTCCAAGTTAAGTATATCTTGTTCTAACGTTACTATTTCTAATATTCAAAAAGATAAATCTAACCGTATTGAAAGTATTGAAATAAATAACCAAAAATTTCTTGGTACTACAATAAGAACTTTATTAACCCTTAAATCAACTGACTTTACCATTAATCTTCAAAACAACAAAGTAACTATCACCACTAAAGGTTATGGTCATGGCGTAGGTATGAGCCAATATGGCGCTAATGGAATGGCTGCATCCGGTAAAAACTACACTGAAATACTTAATTACTACTACAAAAATATAAAAATTCAAAAATATATAGTATAACTTTTCTAAATTTGGTCAAACTTCCTAATAGGAAGGTGAATATATGAAAAAAAGAAAGTTAAGAGGCTATGTAATCCCCACAATATGTTTTATGTTAATCACAACAATTTTATTTAGTAGTTATAAAATGTATCAAATTTTAATGATTAGTAGAAATAATACTATCAAAGAAACTATTGAACCCGTGGTTAAAGAAGAAGAGGAAAATGTAACGCCAACTATTAACGAAACGAAAAGCATTATCCGTCCATATAACCAAAATACGGTTGTCGCCCAAATTCCATTCTATGATGCTGATGCTACTGACGATGAGCAAAAAGCAGCATTAATTTATTATGAAGGAATTTATATGCAAAACACAGGTGTGTTATATACCGATAACCAAAGTTTTGATGTTCTAGCTGTTTTAGATGGTACTGTAAAAGACATTAAAGAAGACGAAATCATGGGTAATATTATTGAAATTGAACACTCAAAAAATTTGACTACTATTTATCAAAGTGTTGATGACGTTAAAGTAACTGTTGGTGCCAGTGTCTCTCAAGGTACAGTAATTGCCAAAAGTGGCGCTAATAAACTAAATACGGATAGTACTAATGCTCTTCATTTTGAAGTTTATTACAAAGGCCAACTAATTAACCCTGAAGAATTCTATTTATATAATTATAATGATATCATGGAAAAATGAAACAACTAAATATCTATTTAAATGATAATGACTTAGTAATATTAGATAAACTTACTAATTACCCTCTAAAATCTATTCAAAATAGTATGATTATTTCTAAAGAACAATTCTTAGATGAAATAAAAAAGATAAATAAAAAATATAAAATATTTTCCAACTATATTCCTTATAAATTAAATATTTATCTAAACAAAAAAGTGTTAGAAGAAGACATTTTATACTATACTTCCATATTTGAAGAATTCTTATTTACTAAGATAAATGTTATATCTATTCTTGATGTTTTAGAGTCTAAAAATTACTTAATATCTAACCAAAATTCTAATTATTTAATATATAATAATAAGATATATTCTATTGATTTTACACTATCTAAAATTTTAATAGATTCTCTAGATTTACAAGTGATTATAATGGGTAATAATCTAAGTATTTCATTATCCAATTCCTATATAGTTGTTAATTACTATAGTTATCTAAAAGATATCATTCTTTCTATTAAAGCTTAAACTTATTATTTAAGCTTTTATTAAATTATAATGTAAAATCTGAGTAATAAATGATATCAAAATTATTGCATTATTAATTTAAATGGGGTAGAATTGTATGTAGAGGCTAATTTTAAATAATATATCAAACTTAAAAAAATGGATTATATAATTGTAGATTCTGATATCGAAGCTATTGCATCAATAAAAAGTATTATAAACAAGGCGATTTTCAAGTATAACTTTGCTTATGAAATTAAAACCTTTACTGAATATTGCCAAGGATTACAAGAAGAGATTGACGATTTGTCCAAAATTAAAATCTTCATTCTTGCAATTGATTTACGTACTGATATTGACGGTATTCAAATTGCTCAACAAATTAGAGCTAAAGATTTAGACAATTATATCATTTTTGTAACTAATCATGTAGCAATGTTTGAAACTGTTCATCGCTCTATTCATAATATTTATGATTTCATCGAAAAATTTAACAATATGAGCAGTAGATTAACTAAAGATTTACAAGTATTAACTAAGTACAATCAAGATAATAAACTATTTAAATATAAAAGTCGCAATACTGACATTAAAATATTATTAAAATCAATAAATTATATCTATCGTGATACCTACGGCCGCCATGTCATAATTGTAACTGATAAAAATAATTTTGTTGTTCCCATAACTCTTTGTGCAATAAAAAGCAAATTAGATGATAGATTTATTCAAGTTCATCGTTCTTGCATTGTAAATCGCTCTAATATTTCCGTTATCGATTGGAGTAAAGGTTACTTTACTTTAAACAATGGTCAAACCATAGATAGGGTATCTAAAAAATATCGCCCTAATAGTTCTAAGGTTTCTAACTAACTTTACTATTTTTGATATTTTAAAGGTAAGATGACTTAAGAAAGTTGTCTTTTTTTAATTATCACAAAACTTGTCTAAAAAGTCCGTTTTTTTGCTCAAAATGTATCTTTTTTAAATTATTATTATAAAAAAATATAATTTTAATAAGAAAAATGATACTTTAAGACAAGAAATGAAAAAAATGCCATATTTTATGATATTCTTAATTTGCAAGTGAGGGATACTTGCTAGAAAAAAGGAAGGAGAATTAGTGTGAGAAGTAGAGTTAAATGGTTTAATAATGAGAAAGGGTATGGGTTCATCGAATATAATACAAACGAAGATATCTTTGTTCATTATTCAGCTATCTTGAAAAGAGGTTTTAAAACATTGAAAGAAAATCAATTAGTTGATTTTACATTAATAGAAACAGATAAAGGCCTACAAGCTCAAGATGTAAAAGAAGTTGAAGTGACTGCGGTTAGCTAGTCATTTTCATTTGCAAGAAAATATATTATTTGCTACAATATAATTGGGAGGGATAATATGAAATTAAATATCCGCGGTGATAAATTGGAAATCACCAAATCAATCAAAAAATATGTTGAGGAGAAATTAGCTAGACTTGATCGTTACTTTGAAAATCCCAATAATATTGAAGCATTAGTATTCATCAAAGTAAAGGGACCTAATCAAACTGTTGAAGTAACTATCCCAACTAAGGGAATTACTTTAAGAAGAGAAGAGACAACTGAAGATTTATATTCTTCGATTGACTTAGTTTTAGACAAATTAGAACGCCAAATTAGAAAGAACAAAACTAAATTAGAAAAGAAATCTAAATTAGCACCAAACTTTGAAATGCTATTAGATTTTGAACCAGTAAATGAGCCAGACGAATCTTCCATTGTAAAAAGAAAAGTAGTTGATTCCAAACCAATGAGTGAAGAAGAAGCTATCTTACAATTAGAACTATTAAATCATGACTTCTTTGTTTTTAAAAACATAAATGAAGAATGTACATCAGTTCTATATCGTCGTAAGGCGGGAAATTACGGTATAATTAATATTAAATAAATTAAAATAAGCACTCATTATTTGAGTGTTTTTCTAAGAGTAACATGAATTACGAATTAATTTTACATAAATTACAACTATCTAAATTTCGTTCTAGTTTTCATCTAAATAAGAACATGCAAGACTACGTCAAAACTAAAGGCCTACCTAAAATAACTAACGATGCCTATGAGTTAATAACCAAACGTCTAGCCCCTAAAGTTATTCTAAATGACGGCCGTCAAACTCCCATGAAATCTAATTCCCATCCGGTTTTTATCGCACAACACGCCTGTGCATGCTGTTGTCGTAGTTGCTTATATAAATGGCACCATATTCCTATGAACAAAGAACTATCTAAAGAAGAAATTGACTATATAGTAGGTCTATTAATAGCCTGGATAAAAAAAGAAACTAAAATCTCTTAATCAAAGTTTTTTTAGCTTCTTTTCTTTTTCTAATAACATCGTTAACAACGTCTAATGCTTCTAAACTAATTTTACCTTTACTAGTTTTTAAAGAGTCACGCATATCAGTTAACAATTTTAAATCATAATAATCTAAATAAGATGTATCTTCCATTAAACTTATATCTCTTTTTAACTTATGAACATTTATCTTAATTAAAAGCGATAAGACTTGGTTTAATCTAGCCGCCTCAACATACCTGTTAAAAACTAAACTATCTATTCTCAATCTTAAGATATCACTATAATTCATATTCTTTAAACCTAAATACAAATCTTCAATCTTATAGCGATTACTCGCAATACAATCTAAAATCTCTTTACTACTCATTTCCTTATTATTAAAAATATACATCTAATCATCCTTTCATTAAGTTTGGTTATTATATTATATATTCTACTCAAAGTCAAATACTTCGACAAATATTCCAATTTTCATTAGAAATTTTTCTAAATATGCATTATAATAAAAAGTAGTAGGTGATAAATATGTTTAAAGTTAATGATTATGTTATTTATAAACGCGATGTTTGTATTATACTCGAAGAAAAAATAATTTCCAACTACGAGTATTTTGTCTTGCAATCAACTATTGACGATTCTTTAAAAATCAATATTCCTAAAAATATGAGTTCTAAACTTCTAAGACATTTAAATACTAAAAAAGATATTGAAAAATTAATAAGTAAAATTAAAACTATTCCTCTTTTAGATGTTAATTCTAAAAATATTGAAGAAGATTATAAAAGATGTCTTCGTGACGAAACCCTAGAAAGTCTTATTGCTATTATTAAAACTAGTTATTTTCGTAACCAAAGCCGTCTTGCCCATAACAAAAAAATGACTGATAAAGACAAATATTATTATGAATTAGCTGAAAAATTTTTATATAACGAAATAGCATATATCTATAATACTACTTATGAAGATGCTAAAAAGTATGTTTTAGACAAATTAAATTAGCTTGTGGATAAAATTAAAGTTATCCACATTTTTTAATATTTAACTTCCCTGGTTCATATGATTAAATGGGTGTCGATATGAACGGATTAACAAAACAAGAAGTAGTACAAAGCCGTAAAAAGTATGGCTCAAATACCTTAACTAAAATAAAACCTAAATCTTTATTTCAACTTATACTAGAGTCCTTTAGCGACCCAATAATTAAAATTCTTCTCATTGTTTTAGCTATTAAAATAGTTTTTCTTTTTCGTGATTTTGACTTTTTTGAAACCATTGGAATACTAATCGCCATCGTTCTAGCCTCAGTAATCGGTGCTATCTCAGAGTACGCCTCGGAAGAAGCTTTCAAAAACTTAGAAGATGCCGCTAAAAACAACTATACAACTGTTCTTCGAGACAAAAAAATTTCTAAAATATTAAGCACTGACTTAGTAGTAGGGGATATTGTTATTCTTTATAGTGGAGAAGCCATTCCTGCAGATGGTATAATTATTTCTGGTACCATAGCGGTTAATGAGTCCTCAATCAATGGCGAAGCCAAAGAAAAGCATAAAAAAGTCAATGACAAAGTATTTTCTTCCACCATTATTTACGATGGTGAAGCTAGAATGTGCATTACTGCTGTAGGGGATTCTACTTTAATTGGTTCATTAGCTAAAGATATTCAAACCCAAGACACAACAAGCCCCCTAAAAGACCGTCTAACATCTTTAGCCAAAATAATTGCTTTAATTGGCTATATTGGGGCCATTTTAGTCGCTATAATCTATCTTGTTACCTCTAAAGATTATAGTATAAATAATATTTTATATGCTCTAACACTAAGTGTCACCGTCATAGTTGTAACAGTCCCAGAAGGCTTACCAATGATGATTACCTTGGTTTTATCTTCTAATATGAAAAAAATGCTTAAGGAAAATGTCTTAGTTCGTAAACTAGTAGGCATCGAAACTAGTGGTAATATTACTTGCTTGCTAACAGATAAAACCGGTACCTTAACTGAAGGTATTCTAAAAGTATCAAGTATAGTAACACCAAGTTCTAACAAAGTTACAAATTTATCTAATTTAAATCAAACACTAAAAACTGAAATCACTAACAACTTATATTACAACAACTCCAGTAGTTATGATACCTCTGGTCAAATAATTGGTGGTAATGCCACTGACAAAGCCATCTTACAATTCATAAAAAAGCCCATAACTAATCACCAAATCACTAACAAAATTCTTTTTAACAGCGATCTAAAATACAGTGCTGTAACTTTAGATAACAATATTACTTACCTTAAAGGTGCTAAAGAAGTCCTTCTAGATAAATGTATTTACTATATTAACGAAGTTGGCGAAAAAAAGATAATTACTAAGAAAGAAGCTATCTCCAAAGAAATCGAAAATATCTCGGCAACTGGAGTTCGCATTATTCTTTTAGCTATGAGTAAGGACTATGACCCTACTAAATCAAATCTAACTTACTTAGGTTATCTTATTATCAAAGATAATATTAGATCAAATGCTACATCATCTGTTAATACACTTCACCAAGCAGGTATCAATGTTATCATGATTACAGGTGATAATATAAATACAGCTATTTCTATCGCTAAAGAAACCAACATTATAACATCTAAATCAGATCTGGCTCTAACTTCTTTAGAATTTAATAAACTAAGTAATGAAGAAATAATTAAGATCTATCCTCATTTAAAAGTAATTGCCAGAGCACTTCCTAACGATAAAAGTAGGCTAGTAAAAATATTAAAAGAAAACAACCAAATTGTCGGTATGACTGGTGATGGTATTAACGATGCAGGGGCTTTAAAACTTGCTAATGTTGGTTTTGCCATGGGTTCTGGTACCGAAGTAAGCAAAGAAGCTGCCGATATAATAATTTTAGATAATAACATCAAATCCATAACCAAAGCCGTTCTTTTCGGACGTACCATCTTTAAAAGCATAAGAAAATTCATAATATTCCAACTAACTGTTAATATATGTGCCATGATAATGGCCATTATTGGCCCTATCTTAAAACTAGGTACTCCTGTAACAGTCATTCAAATGCTATGGATAAATATGATTATGGATACCCTAGCTGGTATTGCCTTTGCTCACGAACCACCTCTTAAAGAGTACATGACCCAGCCACCAAAGACTAAAAACGAACCCATTATAAATCGTCTTATGTTTAATCAAATAATAATAACTGGGTTATATTCCTCACTTCTAGGTATTCTCTTCTTAAAACTTCCTATAGTTTATAAAGTTATTCGCTATAGTACCGACGATCGTTACCTTCTAACCGCTTACTTTGCTTTATTTATTTTTATTGGTATATTTAACGCCCTAAATGCCCGAAGCCCTAGACTTAATGTTTTTGCTAATCTTACTAAAAATATTCCATTCATTATTATCTTTGGTCTTATTATTATCATTCAAATTTATCTTATCTACTTTGGTGGTTCCCTTTTTAGAACATATGGCCTAACCTTAAAAGAACTAATATTTACCATAACAATCGCTCTAAGCGTAATTCCCTTTGATATCCTAAGAAAACTAAAAGTTAAAGATCGTTTTAAAACCCACTAATACTTTTTTCTATTTAAATTTTTTTGAACTTATGATACCATATTTATAGATAGAAAGATGTGGTACTATGAATAAAAAAGGTTTTGTATTTGTCGAAACAATTATCGTTGTAACTGTTCTTGCTAGTTCTCTATTAATGGTATATGCAACCTTTACTACCATATTATCTAGTGAAAAACGTCGCGTTATGTTTGACGACCCAGCTTATATCTACCGTACTTACTACTTAGAAAATTTCTTAGTATCCTTAAATATGGATCAATATGTTTCTAAGTACTTAAGTAAAACTGATACTACTAAGCAAAAAATAATCGAACTTGATTGTGGTGATATTTCTTTATATAACGCTGTTAATGCTGAAGCTGAACTTAACGGTGGTGAATTAAAAAAACGTATTTTTTGCGAAGATGCCATTAAAAGTACCAATAATAAACTAAACGTTAAACATATCTTCATAACCTTCTATGATATAACCGACTTTAAATCGTGCACAACAAAAACTGGTAAAATATCTAACAATGCCACTTGTAAAGAATATCGTGATGCCCTAAAAAATATCAATGTTAATATGATTTATTATATAAGAACTTTAACTGGTACCGGCCAAGGCTACCGCATCATTGTAGAATATGAAGAAACAGAGTTAGATAAATCCAATGCTAAAAGTCCTGTAAACGGCAATTGTGGAACAAATTATCAAATTGATGGTAACAAGTGTTATCGTAAAATAACCAAAAACTATTTCAATAATGTAATAATGGTACCAAGAGGTGATATTAGTGAATAAAAAAGGTTTAACTTTAGTTGAGCTAATCTTTAGCTTAGCTCTTATATCTATAATAATGGTATTTATCTTTAATCTATTAGGTGATTTAAAAACCGAGGACTCATTAAGTAAAACAAGAAGTGAAGACAGCTTAACCCGTTCAACAGTCATAAATCTAATTCAAAATGATTTTATTAAACTTGGCCTTTATAGATGGTCTTCTTGTAATCAAAGTGGTTCCTTAATATGCATAAGTTTCACTTTCAAAGATAATACAACCAAAAATCTCCATGTTTACGAAGATTTTATTGCCTATGGTGCTCCTGGAATGATGGAAAAATGGACTCTTCAAGGAGGAAAGTTCACCCTAGACAACTTCTCATATTGCTTTAAAACAACAATTGAAAATCCCAAAGATAGATTTGATACAGCAAGTCCTAACTATTACTTAAAAATATTTATTCCTGTAACCCACGACGTAAAATCTAAGCGTAAATATGATTTTGAAATAATGAGTATGGGAAAAATGACTGATATTTATGCTTCAAACCCTAATTCATTAACCTTTAATGGTCAAACTAAAGACAATGTCTGCTAATCATTAATTATCTCTAACTTACGGAGATAATTTTTTTCTAACTCCTTTATAAACAAAGACTTACTAGAATATGGTACCATTAAAAAACAATAATTCTTCGTCCTTGTAATACCTACATAAAATAATCTTCTTTCTTCGTTATAAGGATACTTATCATTAACTATTGCCACATCCCCTAAATATTCATGATCTTCTATTTTATTAGGAAAACCCATTATACTATCCCTAAGATTAATCATTATTACATTATCACATTCTAACCCCTTAGACTTATGAATAGTCATATAAGTAATATCAACATCTTCATATCCTATCATAACAACCTTATCATCAACCAACTTAAAATTCCTATTATCTAAAATCATACCTCTATCTTTATTATTCCTTCCTAAAATTAAATACTTACTTTCCTTATTTTTTAAAATAACTTTCTTAATAGAGGAGGCAATATCCTTATAATAAACAATCTTCAAAGGCTTATCTAACCTCTTAGCAGATTTTAATTTCTTATCTATCTGTCTTTTATTCTGCATCACAAAACTTCCTGCAATATCAATCAACTCTTGACTATTACGATATGTATTTTGAATTTTTAAAATCTTACCATTTAAAAAATACTTCTTAAAATTAATAAATAAATCTAAATCACACCCTGTAAATCTATATATCGACTGAAAATCATCTCCCACCACCATATACCGGCATCCTATCTTCAGAAGCATTTCTCTTATCAAGTAAAATCTAATCAAAGAAGTATCTTGATACTCATCAATAATAATAATCTTATACTTAAATATAACCCCACCACTTTTTACAACCTCACAAGCTCTTATTATCAAATCATCAAAATCTAACTCTTTTTCTTCCTCTAAATACTTTTGATATCTTAAATAAATATTTAAAACCACCATTACAAAATCTTTCTTCTTTTCATACTTCCAAAACTTCCATCTATCTTTTTTAATAATTTCCTTAAAATAACTTATGTCATACCCATTACATTTAAAAAGTCTTATATACTTAGCAATTAATTTCTCATACTCTAAGACTAAATCAGTATTTTTATATATAAAATTCTTGTATTCTTTTAAACTCTTTGCTTTTATATTAAAAAAACTAAGTATCGCTTGATAATGCTTCTTACTTTCTAAAACATCTTGATAAATATACTTATTAATAATTCTTTCTAAAGTTTCATTATCTGTAATATCAAAACTTATATTATTTTCTTCTAAAATTCGCATCGCTAACTTATGAAAAGTATAAACATCCATATCTGTATTAAATTCATTCTTAATTTTATCTTTTAAACTTTGAGCTGCTGCTCTAGTATAAGATATACAAAGTATCTCTTCCGGACGAATATTTTTTTCATAAATTAAATATTTTATCTTACCAAGGATAGTTAAAGTTTTACCAGATCCTGCCCCCGCAACCACTAACAAATATCTACTATTATCCATGACAATCTTCGTTTGTTCTTCATCTAAGTAATATTTTCCAATTTGTATTTTCATAGATCCCTCCACTAATATATATTACCGCTATACCCCTGATTTTCTTTTTTTCTTTTTTCAAAACAATAAAAAAGAGTTATTTTTGTATTTTTTTATACTCTTCATATAACTCTTTAAATCTATTATAGTGAACAACTTCTCTTTGTCTTAAGAATAATAATGGTTCGATTAAATCAGGATCTTTTGCTAATGAAAGCATATTTTCATATCCTGCACGGGCTTTTTCTTCCGCTGCCATATCCTCACACAAATCAACAATTGGATCTCCCGTCGATGCAAAATAACTTGCTGTAAATGGCACTCCTGAAGGATTTACTGGATAAACACCTTTACCATGTTCTGTATAATACTCAGCTAACCCCGCTGCCTCTAATTCTTCTAACGTTGCATCCTTAATTAACTGTCTAAACATCGTTGCAATCATTTCACAATGCCCAAGTTCCTCTGTTGCAATCATATTAAGTAAAGCTTTTCCTTTAGCATCCGGCATCGCAAAACTTTGCGAAAAATACCTTAACGCCGCTGCAAGCTCACCACCATAACCACCTAAACCTGCAATAATATACTTAGCCATCCTTAAATCTTTTTTCTTAATATTAACCGGAAACGCTAAATGCTTTTCATACTTATACATAATAAACCCCCGCATCATTATCCCAAGGCCAAGGATTTTTATAATACTCATAACTATCTTTATTTATACTACTCAAAACTAAAGGCCTATAATTCTTCTCAAACTCATTTAAATATCTCTTATACTCACTGGTATACTCCTTAAACTTATTAAACACCGCCATATCATTAGGATGT
>HF998235.1:64051-81212 GCA_000433255.1 Coprobacillus sp. CAG:605
AGGATGTAAATCTAAATACAAACTAAGGTCATTAAGTGCAAACTCCATTTGACTAAGTTTTAAAAGTAACGCCTCTTCATTAGTTTTCGCCTCTATCTTTCTAACCTGATAATTCTTATAAGGAACATATTCTTTTAAAAACATATTTCCTCTTAAATATCCTAATTCACTACTAACTAGTTTTTCTTCTCTATTTACTGGTATCTCTCCATTAATAAAGAAATTAATATCATCAATAAACATAACACCCTCCTAGACTTATCCTATGTAATAATTATTTTTGTGTCTATGCTATAACCCAAATATGCCCAATAAAAAATCTAAAATATATAAGAAAAACAATATCAACGTAAGCGGTGTATTCATATTTAAAATAATTCCTGTTACTATATCTATTAGATAAAAATTAAATATCGTTGCTAAAAGTGCCCAAACTATACTAACTTCTACGGAAATATACTTACCTATATGAAACTTATAATGTTCATAATTCCACCATGTTTTATGCAAAAATTTTTCTATTAACACTCCCCCAACATACTCAAGCAAAGTTAATAAAACAAACATCAACCCAAAATAAAGAACCACTTTCCCTATCCCTTCAGGCATATTTCTTAGTAAGTAATGCACTCCCCAAATAATTAAAAAACCAAAGAAATATAACGGCGTAAATGGTCCCTTAGAAATCCCACTATCAAAATTAGAACGCGTAAATATACTAAAAGTATTTTCCAATAAATACCCCAACATACTATAATAAATAAACAATTTTATTCCCATTAATATACTTTTCATACGTTTATTATGCTAAATAATTTATTTATTATACTACTAAAACCAAAAAAGATATGGTATAATCATACTAGAAAGTAGGGATTAAAATGCCACGAAAAAAGAAAAATAAATATCAAGAGATGTACAATCGTTATTGTCTTGCCGGAGTAATTATCTTAGGAGTATTTATAATTTCATATCTTGGTTTTACTTTTATTAATGATACTAACGAAAAAAGATATGAACAATCATACTTAGTTAAATCTAAGTTAGTTAAAGACTCTTATAATATAGAAGGTAATTTATCTAATATCAAAAACTTATCTGGTGATTATTACTTATATATTTCTTATACTGGCAGTGAATCTATCTATAAAATGGAAAAAGACTTAAAAAAACTAATTAAAGAGTATAAACTTCAAGATAAATTCTATTACATTAATATTGACTCAATTAAATCTAGTGATAACAAAGTATCTCTAATTAACGAATTACTAGGGCTAGACGATATTAAAGTAGAAAAAGTACCTACAATTATCTATGTTAATAAAGATAACAAAGTATTAAGAAATAATATTATTACTCGTAAAGACGATAGTCTAATGGAAGTAGGAGATTTCCAAAAACTATTAGATATTAATGAAATTTCTAAGTAACTAGCTACTAATGCTAGTTTTTTTCCTATTTAAAGCAACTTTTAATTGACAAAGCATGTCTTATCCCTTATACTTTTAAATGGTACATTTTATTATGTATAAAGTTTTTGATGTGGGAAGTCAAAAATGAGTAGACATAATGGAAAGGAAATAAATATGAATACATTCATGCAAAAAAAAGAAACTGTTGACCGTAAATGGTATATTGTTGATGCTGAAGGAGCAAATTTAGGACGTTTAGCTACTCAAGTTGCAACAATCTTAAAAGGAAAACATAAGGTTACTTATACACCTCATGTTGACTGTGGAGACTATGTTATCGTTATTAACGCTAGTAAAGTTAATTTAACTGGTAAAAAATTAAGCGATAAGATGTACTACAATCATAGTAGATACGCTGGTGGCTTAAGAGAAAGAACTGCTGGTGAAATGCTAGAAAAATATCCAGAAGAAATGGTAGAAAGAGCTGTTAAAGGAATGCTTCCAAAAGGACCTTTAGGAAGACAAATGTTTAGAAAATTACACGTTTACAAAGACGCTAACCATGAACAAATGGCTCAAAAACCAATTGAATTGAAAGTTAAATAGGAGGTAAGAACATGGCTGAAAAACAAATTTGGACTGGTACTGGTCGTAGAAAAAGATCAAGTGCTCAAGTAAGAATGACTTTAGGAAAAGGAAACATTACTGTTAATGGCGTTCCTGTTGATGAATACCTTCCATATCAAACTTTAGTAATGGATTTAAAACAACCTTTAGTTGCTACTGGTAACGAAGAAAAATTCGATATCGATGTAACTGTTAAGGGTGGTGGATTCTCTGGTCAAACTGGTGCAATCCGTTTAGGTATAGCAAGAGCATTAATGGAATTTGATGCAAGTGCTGACCAAACTAGAGAAGACTCTTATCGTAAGACTCTTAAAAAACTAGGATTCATTACAAGAGACCCAAGAATTAAAGAACGTAAAAAATATGGTCTTAAAAAAGCACGTCGTGCTCCACAATTCTCAAAGAGATAATATACAAGTTTCATTTCTTGCCTTCGGGCAAGTTTTTTTGTGGTATTTTCTAACTAAAAATCATAAATTTTACTATGAAAAAAATTATATTAATAATCCTTTTATGTACCTTATTAATTATTACTCAGGTTAAAGCATCTCTACCCTTATCCGGTAAAAATATCATTATTGACGTCGGTCATGGTGGCGTCGATGCTGGTACTAGTTACCAAAATATCTTAGAAAAAGACTTAAATTTAGCCATATCCAAAAAATTAGAACAAGAACTAACTAAAAATGGGGCTAGTGTTATACTAACTAGAGATGATGATTATGACTTATCTAGCCCCAATGCCGATAGACGTAAGAAAAGTGATTTTGATAATCGTATTAAACTTATAAATAATTCTAAAGCAGATATATACTTATCAATTCACATAAATTACTTAGAAGATAGTACCTATAGTGGTGCCCAAGTATTTTATTATAGCAATTTAAATAAATCCTTAGCGGAAGCTATCCAAAAAAACTTAAACACCATAAGTTATCCCAGAAGTATTAAAACTATGCCTAATATTTATATGTATCGTAGATTAAAAAAGCCAGGCGTTTTAATTGAATGCGGCTTCATATCTAACCCTCAAGAACGTCAAAAATTAACTACCAGTGAATACCAAACTACTTTAGCCCAAACTATAACCAAAGGGGTAATTGCATATTTCACATAAATTTCACAAATTAATTACAAGTTTAACATCTAAAATGAGTATCATTTAACTGTCTGTTGTGATATAATTTATTATAATAGGTGATTAGGGTATGTCAGGACAACCAAAAATATTCAAAACAATAGATGAACAAGTCGATATTCTTCTAAGCAAAGGCTTAATAATAGATGACATCGATTATGTCAAAGATACTCTTTTAAGAGAAAACTACTTCTTTTTAATGGGCTATCGTCATCTTTTTATTCGTAGCGAATCTGACCGTCGCTTCATTCCTAACACCAACTTTGAAGAATTATATGCCATGTTTAATTTTGATAGACAAATGCGTAATATCATATTTAAAAACATTTTAATAGTAGAAAATAATGCCAAAAGTATCTTTTCTTACATATTATCCAAAAAATATGGTATTAAAGAAAAACACTATTTAAATCCTAAAAACTTTAACCAAGCCCCGGAAAAACGCCGCCAAGTTAATGACCTTATAAAAAAAATGCAACGTCAAATAAGAGTTAATGGTGGCCAACATTCCGCAACTATGCACTACATAAATAACTATGGTTATGTTCCATTGTGGATTGTCGTTAAAGTATTATCCTTTGGTATCGTAAGTGAACTATTTACTATACTAAAGCCCGAAGACCAACAAGAAATAGCTAGCATCTATAAAATATCCCCAGAAAACTTAGCTCAATATTTTCAAATAATGGCTAACTTCCGTAACCTCTGTGCTCATGAAGATATTTTATATGACCATAGGTCTCAACGTATAATTGATAATACAAAATATCATTCATATTTGAATATTCCTAGAATGAATGGGGAATATATATATGGTAAGGATGATTTATTTGCCTTAATAATAATCTTAAAACAAATACTTAGAGAAGACAACTTTAGATTATTAATAAGAGAAATATCGTATGAAATAGATGTTCTAGAAGGAAAACTAAAAGTTATTTCTATCAATAAAGTTTTGGACGCAATAGGGTTTCCTAAAAATTATAAAGATATAGTAAGGATGGATGTATAAATGAAAAATGAAAAAGAAGTAATTAATGCTACGATAGTAAAACCTCGTAAAGAACGTTCTAGCAACAATGTCTGGATAAAATTATTGGTAATGTTTTGCCTAATTGCCATTGGAGCAGCTGGAATGTATGGCGTAATAAAACTAATGCCTGGTACTACTATTGTTAACAAATTAGAAAAAGAAGTAACTGTTAATGAACAAGGAATAGCTGATGCGGTTGAAAAGGTATATGATTCAGTAGTAGTCGTTGAAAACTTAAAAGCTGGTGAACTACAAGCTACAGGTACCGGATTTATCTTTAAAAAGTCCGATAATAAATATTATGTTATGACTAATTACCATGTAATAAATGGCGCCAGTAGTGTAAAAATTCAATTAACAAATAATAAAGAACTAAACGTTGAAGTCTTAGGTGGGGATAATTATTCTGATATTGCAATCTTAGCTTTTGAAAGTAAAGATGATTATTCAATCGCTGAAATTGGTTCCTCAACTGACGCTAGAGTAGGGGATACAACATTCGCTGTCGGTGCCCCTGTTGATTCAACAACTTACTCTTGGAGCGTTACAAGAGGTATCGTATCCGGAAAAGACCGTATGGTTAAAGTATCTACAAGTAGTCAAACATCTTCTAGTGATTACATCATGAAAGTTTTACAAACTGATGCCGCCATAAACTCTGGTAATTCAGGTGGACCTTTATGTAATTCAAACGGTCAAGTAATTGGTATCACTAATATGAAATTAGTATCTAATTCAACTTCCAACATTGAAGGCATGGGATTCGCTATTCCTATTGAAGACGCTATCGATTTTGCTAATAAAATAATTAATGGTGAAGATATAACAAGACCAACCCTAGGAGTATCAATGTTAGATATTTCCTCAACCGGACTAGCATATTATAATATAAGCGTTCCAGATAATGTAACAAATGGTGTTGTTATAATGAGCGTATCTAAAAACTCTGCTGCTGAAGAAGGCGGTCTAAAGAAAGGTGATGTTATCTTAGAAATAGATAATGTTAAAGTAACATCAAGTGCCCTTCTAAAATACGAATTATATCGTCATAACATTGGCGACGAAATAACCTTAAAAATTAATCGTAACGGATTTGAAAAAGCATTAAAAATCAAATTAACTAAATAAAAATAACACTCTAATCATGAGTGTATTTTTTTAATTTTCTAAGTATAAAACATCTAAATCAACAAAACCATTAATCCCTGGAACCTCACCCGTATTACTAAATTGCCATACCTTAAAATCTTTATCATAATTTGTTTTAGAAACATAATGTGCTAACCAAGTAGGGTACTCACTTATATTCCAAATTGTATTCAAATAGTACTTCGAACTATAATTCATTCCTTCATAACCATTATCATGTAAGATATCTAAAAATCTCTTCGCAACTTTATTTAAATCAACAATATTAATATTATATGTCGGAAAGCTCTTCCAAGTTTCATAATCAAATACAATCGGCAAATCAATTTTCTCACCATTTAAAGTCTTAACTATCCAATTAGCTTGCTCTTCAGCTTCCCATATCTCTGTTGCATATGAGTAAAAATATAACCCAACCTTAAGCCTTACATTCCTAGCACCTTCTAAATTTTGCCTAAACTTTTCGTCTTCCATAATCTTGGCTTCTCTATTATGACCAAACCCAATTCTTATAAATACAAATTCTACACCACTATTTTTAACAGATTCCCAATCGATATCCCCTTGATGATTAGAAACATCTATTCCTATCAAAGTATTTTTTGTTTTATACTTTAAAATCATATCTTCAATTTTATCTGGTACAATTTCTACTTCTGGTGTTTCCTCGAACTTTTCAATAACATTAACTATTACATCCTTATCAACATAATTACCACTAGCGTCAGTTACTTTCACATTAACTTTATACTTTCCTTCTTTAGTTGTATCAATATCTCCCATAACCTGACAAGCCACATTTCGATCCGCATTATCTGCATAAAAAGCCCTTTTACAAACATCAATACCATTATCTTTCAATACATATAAATTATTACTTATACTCAAAATAGGTTTCACACTATCAACAATATTTATTGTAACATCATATTTTCCTTTATGCTTCTTCGTATCCCGATAATCTATCGTAACTATTTGCTCACCCACATCTTTATAATCGTATTCCGTATTTCCATTAATTAAATATCCATCTTTGATTGACACTAAATTGTCAAGTGTAATTTTATCCCCATATTCAAAAACCAAATTATCCTTAAGACTTACCACCGCTATATTTTTCCCACAACTACAACAAAACAGCATCACGACCAAGCCTAGAACAAATTTTTTCATTTCTCTAATCACCTTATTATAATTATAATATAGTTTGAAATATTTTGCATAAATTATTCTTCTATGATACAATGAAGATAATAAAGAGGGAACTAAAATGGCTAAAAATTATGAGAAAGAAAACAAGAAATTAGTAGTAATAAGTATTATTGTCTTCTTACTAGGCCTAATTCTTGGCAGTTTTAATATATATACAAACTTAAAAACATATGGTGATAAAAAAACTAAATATACTACCGAATATAAAACTGATTTAGAACAAAATATAGATAGTATTTCTAAAGAAATTGAAATTATTGAACAAAGTCAAAGTAATCTATCTAAAGAAAAAGAGACTCTTCAAAAAGAAAACAACGCCATTTTAAATAGAGATGGTAAAACTAAAGAATACTATACTAACTTAGAAAAAATAAATAATTATAACAAGGAAATTGAAGACTTAGATAATCAAAAATTCAGTAAGATAACAGCTAAGAACAAATATAAACAAGATCTTATTAGTGCAAATGAATTTTTAGATCAAGATACCAATAACCCATACCTATTTAAAAATATTCTTGGTGGTATTATAGTTATTTTTATAACCGTAATAATCAGTAATGTTATTTTATATTATGCTTTCAAAGTTACTGAAGAAGAAATACTATTTGAAACACCCCAAGAAATCCCTGAACCTATCCTAAATGAACCAAAGTTAGAAGAACCTCTAAATGATAATGTCGTGGAGTTAGAAAAAGTTGAGCCTGAAAAAACATCAAAGAAAGAGCCATCTCCTAAAAAAACAACAAATACTAAGAATCACAACCTAATCATAAAAAAGTCTAATAAAAATACTAATACTAGCCATCCTGAAAAAGGATAGGCTTTTTTAAACTGAAAAAACTGTGGATACTTTTCTACTTATCCACAGTACTATTTGCTATAATCTCACATATTTCTTTTACATACGGACTTCTTTTGACCACGTCTTTTGGTACAAACATATACAAATGATTTAAAGTTCTAGTCATCGCTACATAAAACACTCTTCGCTCTTCTGCAAACGAAATACCCTCATTAACATCTTCATTACGAAAAACATTTAACATCCAAAAACCTTTTTTATTATTAGGAAAACCACTCGTAAGCCCAAGCAAAATAACCTCATCATACGTCAAGCCCTTTGATTTATGAATAGTCATCGCATCAATCTTAATTTCATTATATCCTTTATATATAAGCTTTGTCCCCATAGAATCAATAAGATCACTATCATTATATAACTCATTAATAACTCGGTTAGTACGCCCCAATATTAAAATCTTACTATCCTTATTCTTCGAATATATATCCAAAATAACTTTCTTCAATTTCATAACTTCATCTAAATCATCATATAAAACAAACTTTACGGAACCTTTAAGACTCTTAGTTGCCACTAAATCTTTATTAATTTGTTTCTTATTTTTCATAATAAAACTCTTTGAATAATCAACTATTTCCTTACTATTACGATAAGTCTTACATATAGTCATTAACTTAGCATTAGGAAAATACTTATTAAAATCATATATATAATTTATCTTCGAACCATTAAAAGAATAAATAGACTGCCAATCATCCCCAAAAGCCACTATCTTAGATCTATTTTCACTTGCAATATTTTGAATTAACTCATATCTATCTTGTGAAATATCCTGATATTCATCAACAACAATATAATCATACTTATCTTCTACTTTAATTTTATCTAAGTATTTATTAGCATAATATATCATATCAGGAAAATCAAACCCATAATCATTCTCCCCAAATATCCTCTTTTGATAGTATAAATAGAATGCCTTAATGTATTTGTATTGCACCATTGCAAGTGATCTATGTTCTTCTTTCATATTATTTATAATACTTAGAACATAACTATTAAAGTCTTCTCTATGAGCTGAAGATTTTATTGTATTTATTACATTGTAAAATAACTCTTTTAAAGGAAAAATTTGAGATAAAGGCCGTCTATCCATAATATCATTAAATAATCTCTCATTACTTTTTCTTGTTGGCACCTTAAATCCTAAGTCCTTAAATTGTCTATACATAAAACTATCTAAGTGATCTAAATTTTCTTTATACACTGCAATAAATTTATTATGTTTAGCGTTATGATAAGCAATCTTCTTTTTTGTTAACTCTTGATATTTTCTTAACTCCTTAGTACTATAATCACCTTCTAACCCAAAATACTCAATATATACTTTAGTTTCTCCTATATATACGGTAAAATCAGGCCGATATATCCTATTATCTTCCATTACTTCCTCATATATTTTTTCATAGCTATATGGTATATAATGCCTAAATAAATAATTAGCAATCTTTGCTTCCCCAACTGACTTAACTAATTCCTGTTTCAAAGTATATATTAATTCTTGATTATATGAATTTTCTAAAACTCCATTAACATAAGCCCATAATTTATCTATTTCTTCTAATCTTTTTTGCTTATAACCTTCTAAAAAATCTTTATATGTATCATATTTATCATAGTTTTCTTTAAAGTATTGACTAAATAACCACTCTGTACCAGGTATATCTTTGAAGGCATTAAGCATTTCTAAAATAATTGATTTATCTTGAAATAACTCTGCAAAAAAGTCAAAGAATATCTTATCTTTTGTATTGCTATCAACAATATAACACTTATGATTATCAAATATCTTTCTAATATATCTATATCCCAAAGAATGAAATGTTGTAACATCACAATTAATATCCAAATCATCTTGTAGTCTTTTTTGCAATTCTATTGTTGCTTTCTTGGTATAACTCATAACTAATATTTTACTAGGGTCTATATGTTTTATATCTACTAAGTATTTAACTTTAGCACTTAATGTAGTCGTTTTACCAGTTCCTGCCCCTGCTAGTATTAATAAACTATCTTCATCTGCTAAAACAGCTCTTTTTTGATCGGTATCAAGAAGTATCTTTTTATCTAATTCCTTAAAACAATTATCAAAATACTCATCATATTTTACTAAGTAAGTATCTAATACATTATCATTATATTTATCTAAATTAAAATCACTAGGTATTAAAGATTTATTTACAGTATGAAATAATCTATTAGAAATATATTCCTTATTCTTTAACTTATACAAAAACTCCTCATTATTCATACTATACTTCACCTATTATAATCATATCATAAATTTTAATAAATAAATTAAAATACTTGTTAAAAATACTCAAATTAATAATTGTTAGAGTAAGTACTATTAAGTTATAATAAAAAAGAGAGAATATTATGATTAATGAAAAGCTAATTTATTATTTTGCCAATGTTATCGGCTGTTTAAAAATTGCCATTAACTTAGAATCTTTAAAAGATATAAGGACTAAGTATGAAATGGTGTTAGATGAGCTATTAAAATGGACAAAATATTATTATGAAAATAAAAATTTAGATATAGTTACACATGACAATTCTTTAAAAATTCATGATATATTAGAGGATGTTAAAAACAACATAGTTTTTAGAAGTGATATAGGCATAGAATCTGAACTTACAGATAATATTTTAATTAATTACGAGGTTATTGTTACAAAAATAAATGAGGAGAAAGATAAATAAAATCATTGTAACAATAACAATATTATCGTTATATTTAAAAATTTGAAAACGAATGTTAAAATAGCCATATTTAAAAAAATAAAAATATACAAGTCATTAATTTCTTGAAAATTTAAAAGGACAGTCTTAATATCTAATGCATAAGTATTGAATGGGACTAATTATAAAGATGAAGTCAATGCACATTAGTAAAGCAATTAGCAGATAAAAATAATGATATTAAAATGATAAAAAATTTTTATGATATAATTATCGAGGTGATTATAATGAATGTAAATGAAATAGAAGTATTATACGATGGAATATTTTTGGAGAGAGTAAAACTAAAAAAAGAGTATGATATACACGAAATAATTAGATTATTGAAAGATAATGATGTCATAAATAACAATGCTAGTATAAATATTTTGAATTTACAATCTAATATGCTATTTCAAATAAATTTCAAAGAAAAATGGGTACTAACAAAAGCATTAAATTATTTTAACATAAAATTAAATGATTTATCATTGAAAATTATAAGATTTGTAAATGTTTTATATTCATTATATGATAATAACTATCAAGTAATAGATGATCATATTATAAAAAATAAACAGGTGTTATTAGTAAATTACACTGAATCAATAGCATATAGAAACTATATTATTTCTAAACAGTTTTTAATAAATATTTTAAACCAAAAAGATTTATTACTATGCTATTACTCAATTAGGGATATTATTGAAAATGTTAAAGTCTATTTGTATTTATTGAGAGGTGCCATTAAAGAAGAAATTACTCAAAGTAAAAATGGAATAATCATTAAACATATTACAAATAATGAAGTAAAAAAAGAAATACATTCAAAATTAGAAAATGAAAATAGTTCATGGAATTTAAATATCAAGGACTTGGTAAAAAGAAATCCGACATTAAAGCCATGGAGTAAAGAATTAATTGAAATTAACAAAATTAATGAAAAGTGTAACAACTATATTCATAAAAATGGGTTTACAAAAATTTCTCCAAGGTATATAAATGAAAATAATGATAATGAGTTGTTAGAAAACTGGTTTAAAATTATAAAATTTTATTTTACAATAACTATATTGTATGATGGAAAAAGTATGGAAAATAGTGAATACATGGATTACTTGGAAAATGGAGAAGAACCCCCAGAAGATTGCCAAAATTGGATGGCACCAATTTTTCAGGAGTTTGTTGATTTAGAATATAATGCTGCAGAAAAAAAAGAGATTATTAATCAAAGTGATATAAATATAAAATAAAAATGTTAATTACAAAATTGAATTTATCTTTTAAAGTTAGTTTTTTCATGATTTTTAACTCAAATTTAAAGATTATCAATTTTCGTGTTATAATATAGTATATATTGAGTGGTAGGTGTAGTAATGGAAACATATGAGAGTGAAGCAAGACTAGAAAATCGTATGATAGACCAACTTGCAAAGCAAGGATATTCTAAAGTAGAAATAAATGATGTTAACGAATTAGAACAAAATTTTAGAAAACAAGTTAACATTCATAATAAAATTGAATTAAAAGGCAAAGATTTAACTGATAAAGAATTCGAAAGATTAATGATTAAAATTTCTGGCAAGAGTGTATTTCAATCCGCCAAAGAATTAAGACAAAAGCAAGATATTCAAAGAGATGATGGCTCTATTGTTTATATTGAGCTATTTAATACAAAAGATTGGTGTAAAAATATATTTCAAATTACACATCAAACTACTGTTGAAGGAAAATATTTAAACAGATACGATGTAACAATTTTAATCAATGGCCTCCCTTTAGTTCAAATAGAGCTTAAACGAATAGGAATTGATATGAAAGAAGCTTTTAATCAAATTAAAAGATATAAAAGACATTCATATTCTGGATTATATAAATTTATTCAAATATTTGTAGTAAGTAATGGAGTTGAAACCAAATATTTTGCTAACGGTGATCAAGAACTAAACTATGGTTTTACTTTTTATTGGACTGATATAAATAATGAAAGAATCAATAACCTAGAACAATTTTGCGTGTTTTTCTTAGATCGCTGTCATATAGGAAAAATGATTGCAAGATATATGATTATTAATGAAACAGAAAAAATGTTAATGGTCATGAGACCATATCAAGTATATGCAGTTGAAAATATTGTATCTCGTGCGTTAGATACAAGCAATAATGGTTATGTATGGCATACAACTGGTTCAGGAAAAACAATAACATCTTTTAAAACAAGTCAAATACTTTCTTTAGAACCATCTATCAAGCAAGTGTTCTTTTTAGTAGATAGAAAAGACTTAGATAAACAAACCCTTGATGAGTTTAACAAATTTGATCCAGGATGTGTAGATATGACTAATATAACAGATAAGCTGATAGAGCAAATTAAGGATAGTTCTAAACCACTTATTATTACTACAATCCAAAAAATGGCAAATGCTTGTACTAATTCTAAATATGCAAGTATTATGGAAAAATATAAAGATTTGAAAACAATATTTATAATTGATGAATGCCATAGATCACAATTTGGAGATATGCATAAGCAAATTTCTAAAACATTTAGTAAAGCACAGTATTTTGGGTTTACTGGTACTCCGAGATTTAAAGAAAATCCGTCTCAAGATGGTCGCAGCACTGCAGATATATTTGAAAAATGCTTGCATACTTACCTAATAAAAGATGCTATTAAGGACGGAAATGTACTAGGATTTAATGTAGATTATATAAAATTTATGGAAATTAATTCAAAGGCTTTAGAAGAAGATATAAGGGTTGAAGGAATAGATACAGAAGAAGTATTTATGGCTGATGAAAGAGTTGGATTAATTGCTAAAGACATCGTAAACCATCACAACATTAAAACGAGAAACAAAAAATACAATGCTTTGTTTGCTGTATCCTCAATTCCATTGTTAATTAAATACTATGACACATTCAAAAAGATTAATCACGATTTAAAAATTGGCGCAATATTCACTTACGGTGCAAATGAAGATCTAGATAAAAATCCAATTCATTCTAGAGAATCTTTAGATAGAATAATTAATGACTACAATAAAATGTATAATACTAATTTTAGTTCAAATACATTTGACTCTTACTTTAGAGACATTTGTAAAAAAATAAAAAATACTGAAATTGATATAGTCATAGTAGTAAATATGCTGTTAACAGGTTTTGATGCTAAAAGATTAAACACATTATACGTGGATAAATCCCTTAAATATCATGATTTAATTCAAGCTTTTTCTAGAACAAATAGAGTTGAATCTGACACAAAACCATTTGGCAACATAGTTTGCTATAGAACTACTAAAGCTAGGGTAGATGAAGCCGTTAAACTGTTTTCACAAACTGATAGCATTGATACTGTAATAATGGCTCCATTTAAATCTTATTTAGATAAATTTAATAAAGCTGTAAATAAGCTGTTAGAAATTACACCGACAGTAGAAAGTGTCGATAAACTAGAAAAAGAAGAAGACATAAAAAAATTTATTTTAGCATTTAGAGAAGTTGCTAAAATACTTGTTAGTTTAAAAATATTTAATCAGTTTAACTTTAATAGTGATGATACAATTATTAATACTCAAACATTCGAAGACTATAAGAGCAAATATTATGAATTGTATAGAAAAATTTCAAACGATAAAGAAAAAAGTTCAATTTTAAATGATATTACATTTTCGTTAGAATTAATTCAAACTGATAGAATTAATGTTTCTTATATATTAAATTTAATTAGAAACGTTGATTTAACTGACGAAGAACAAAAGAAACGAGATATTGCCGACATTGAAAACAAATTAGTAAATATTACAGATGATGAATTATTCTTAAAAGCGGATTTAATTAAAAGCTTCTTAAAATCTATTTTACCGGCGTTAAAACAAGAAGATTCAATAGATGATGCTTTCAATAAACATATGAACAAAGAAAGAGATAAAGCAATAGAAAGCTTTGCTTTAAACAATAAAATAAATTTGAATAAATTAAATGAAATAATTAATGAATACGAATACAGCGGTATTTTTCCTGATAAAGAAATAAATGAAGCAATTGCTATAGATGATTATTGGGAACGAAGAGCAGTTAAAAATAAAATAAAAGAATTTATTAAAAATATATTCAAAAAATTTTTATAGGAGGATATTATGTCAAGAGAAGAAAAACAACAATCACAACAAGCAGAACTTCAAAAACAACTTTGGAGTATTGCAAATTCTTTGAGAGGAAATATGGATGCTAATGATTTCAAAAATTATATCTTAGGGTTAATATTTTATAGATATTTATCTGAAAATCTAGTTAGTTACGTTGAAAATGTAATGTTGAGAAACAAAATGAAATATGCTGATATGTTTAAGGATAAAGAACAAGCACAAGAATTTAAATCAGATTTAATAGAAGAAGAAAATATAGGTTACTGTATTGAACCGGAGTATTTATGGAGCACTTTAATTAACAATATAAAAACTGGCAAATTTGATATTTCAATGCTTGCTAAGGCAATTAATGTTATTTCAGAATCAACTTTAGGTAATGAATCAGAAGACGACTTTGAAAATCTATTTGAAGATATGGATTTAAATAACTCTAAATTAGGTAGGGGAGAAGCAGAAAGAACTAAATTAATTTCAACTATAATGTTGAAAATAGATGATATAGATTTTCATCATGAAGACGCTGAAATTGATGTTCTAGGCGATGCTTATGAATATTTAATCTCAAACTTTGCTGCATCTGCCGGAAAGAAAGCTGGAGAATTTTATACTCCACAGCAGGTATCCAGAATTCTTGCAAAATTAGTTACATTAAACAAATCAAAACTTCAAAGCGTATACGACCCAACTTGTGGATCAGGATCATTGCTTTTAAGAGTAGGAAAAGAATGTAAGGTAAGCTCGTATTACGGGCAAGAATTTAATTCTACTACTTACAACTTAGCCAGAATGAACATGTTATTACATGGTATTTCATTTAAACATTTTGATATTAAAAATGATGATACTTTAGAAAGACCAAGACATTTAGAAATGAAATTTGATGCGATAGTTGCTAATCCTCCATACTCAGCACAATGGAGTGCTGATCCAAAATTTATGGAAGACGAAAGATTTAGTGCTTATGGTAAACTAGCTCCAAAATCAAAGGCAGACTTTGCTTTTATTCAGCATATGATATATCAATTATCAGATAACGGAACTATGGCAGTGGTTCTTCCTCATGGAGTTTTATTCAGAGGAGCTTCAGAAGGAGTAATTAGAAAATATTTAATTGAAGAGAAAAACTATTTAGATGCAGTAATTGGCTTACCTGCTAATATATTTTATGGAACGAGTATTCCAACATGTATATTAGTGTTTAAAAAATGTAGAGAAAATGAAGACAACATTTTATTTATAGATGCATCTAAAGATTTTGAAGCTGGAAAAAATCAAAATAGATTAAGAGATGAAGATGTTGATAAAATTATTGAAACTTACAAAAATAGGGTTGAAATAGAAAAATACTGTCATGTTGCTCCAATGTCTGAAATCAAAGAAAATGAGTATAATTTAAATATTCCTAGATACGTAGATACTTTTGAAGAGGAAGAAGAAATTGATATTAAAGCTGTTCAGCAAGAGCTTAAAGAAATAGATAAGCAAATAGCTGAAGTAGACAAAGAGCTTAATGTTTACTTAAAAGAACTAGGATTAGGGGAATTATAATGTTAAAAAGTAGCACTAGTAAAATAAAAAAATTCAAATGTCAGCACTGTAATAATGAAACAATTATGGAAGTTGTCTCATCAATTCAGCACGATTATTCTGATAGGTCAAAGGATGATTATTATTATGAAATTCAATCAGTACTATTATGCCCAATATGTGATCAATATAATATAATTAGTGCATATTGGGACAATACATACGGAAAATTAGAATATGCTGATGAATATGATTTATATGGCGGAGATAATGTTGACGAATCTATTATCTTTCCAATTCATTCTAACTTGGTGTCTAGCAAGTCTGATTTAGTGCCTGATACTATAATAAAAACATTTAGAAAGGCGATAGAATTAAAATTATATGATGAGGAATCATGTCTTATAAAATTAAGAAAAACATTAGAATTGATATGTAATGATCAGAATGCAGATGGAAATAATTTGTTGGAAAAAATAACAAATATTTCTGAAAAAGGAATAATACCAGTAACATTAACATCTGCGTCAACTATTATAAGAAAACTTGGAAATATTGGTGCACACGAATCTGATATCAATATTAATAGCAATGAAATAAAATGCGTCATAGAATTAGTGGAATATATAATACAATATATTTATGTTTTACCAAAAGAAATAGAAAAAATAGATAAAAAATTTAACTTGATTTCTAAATAACAAAAGGGTTTATACAAACATACTTTGCATAAGCCCCTTTTTTAGTTTTTGTAATTTACATAATTTATTATCCTCTTGTTTAGTTTTTTGATTATATGCTATTAATAATTTTGCATATTTTTTTTGGAATTTTAACGACGGTAAATCTAATTTTATATCTTTAAATTTAGATATACTAAGTGCATAACGAGTTCCGCCCTCTTTCGAAGATAAAATTTTATTCTTAAAGGATTTATTTTCGTTAATATAATAAGCAAAGTAATTCTTATCGACTATATTTTCATTGACCGTAAAAACCGGATAAGCTGGACTAACAATTCCGCATTCGGTTATATTTTGAATGTTAAAATGAAATTCTCCAGTATCACTCATAGATCTATAAGTCATGAATCCTCTAGGTATAACTTTATAGCCAATATTATTTGAACTTGCTATATGTGTGTTAAAATATTCGTTTTGTAATATTATGCCATTAGCAGTTGAAGATAGTACTTCATATTGATTATTAGTGGATGTTTTCTCGTTATACTCTATAATCAAATCACCAATTTTAAATTTATTATTAAGATTCGAAAAAATATTTTTATTAAGTCCTTTTTTAAATAAAGAAGATACTAAA
>HF998236.1 GCA_000433255.1 Coprobacillus sp. CAG:605
TAAAAGTATAAGGCTTTTTCTTTAAACCAGCTTCATCACTAATAGGAATAGCGCTTGCTAAGTTAATACTAGAAGACTCCGTAAATTCAATATCGAAACAAGAAGAATTAACAATATTTTTTTCTTTTTGTACAGCTGTTTTAACCCACATTTAGTAACTAGTACCAATAATAATACTTCCAATAAGAAGTATTGATATAACTATTAATATTATTTTATAAGATTTTCTCATAAACTTTTCCTCGCTTTCTTATAGTATTACCAAAGTAAATAATTTTATTAATACACACGACCTATCATGTCATATGCTTACAATATCATAATACCACAAATTACTATATTTAGAAATAAAAATCTTTCAAAAAAAGTCTATTACCACTAAACCTTAATATAATAAAAATTAAAAAAAGACTTCACTATTTAATAACTAGTCTCTTAAAGCCCTACGGGCTTCTTTATAATTAGGATATCTAATACTTACTTCATTCCAAAATCTATTAGAGTGATTAGCCTCTTTAAAATGACTAAGTTCATGTACTATAACATAATCTAATAAAGTTATATCTTTCTTTATTAATTCACTATTTAAAGTTACTATATTATTACCTCTATTACATACACCCCACCTAGTAGTCATTTTTCTAATTCTAATACTAAATTTAGGTAGATAATCAAAAAACTGACTCCAGTACTCTACTCTTTCTTGATATATTCTTAGACATTCATCATGATAAAACTTTTCTAACATTTTTTCATTTTTAACAATAATTAAGTCATCTTCTAACTTATATTTTTTTATTGATTCATCATATAAAATAGTATATTTCTTACCTAGATAGTAATAAAAACTATCTTTTTCATTTTGTTCTAACTGATGATTATACATTCTTTCTAAAGATTTTCTATTCTTTTCTAAAATACTATTTATCTCACTTAAACTTACTCTCTTATTACAAGTTACATAGATATTTAAATCTTCTTTAACTCTAATATATAAGTTTTTATTATTTTTATGTTCAATTATTACTGGTACTTCTTGATTGTTTATTAATATGTTCATTTTAAAACCTCCTCAAGTATTATAGCATGTTTTAGTTAGTACCAGTTAATTTATATATTCTTATTTTTAATAGGGTTATTTATTTTCTATTTGCTTATTTTCATCAATATACTGGTAATTAAGTGCATTATCACTACTAATTACTGATTTACCTAAATTTTTTTCAATATCATCTCTAGCAACTTTAGCCGCATGACCACCCATTTTAGCAATTTTTTTATTTTGTTCTAATCCATAAGGCATGTGTTCTTTAGCAAGTTCACGAGTAGCAATTTCTCCTAAGTCAGTAAGAGCAACTTCTATATCAGACATATTATCTCTTAAAGATTCTTTTCTAATTCCTTTATATGCTTTATACTCATTTGCTTTCATACCAGACCATTCTTTATATATTTCATTAGTAAGTATTCCATATTCATAATTTTCAGTAATGCCTCCTTCTTTCCATATATCAGTAAGTTTATTTCTATCTAATATTCCTTTTAATCTAGCTTCAATCCATTTATCAGAATATCCTCTTTTTCGATAATAATTAATTGCTCTTTTAATTGCTATTTCAGGATCAAATACTTCGTCAATTCTTTCACTACCTAAATTAGCTAACCACATTTTAAATGGCTCTGCTTTAGGACTAGGAATTGACTCAATAAGTCTTAAAATGTCATTTGTTTTCATGGTGTCTCTTAATCTCAATTTTCCATCAGGTGCTAACATTTTCAACTGACTACAATTTGTAGTCACTTCACTGCCTTCTTTTTTTAGTCTTGATTTCAATACTGACCAGTATTTTCTAGCATCTTTTGGGTTTGCCAAAGCATTTACAACATCGACAACACTAAAGTAATAATCTTCTTTTTCGGTATCCCAAATACTTCTAATTTCTTTACCTTCAAATAATTCCACAATTGTTTCTAGTTTTTCTTGATTCATTACTTATCACATCCTTTCACTCAATATTTGTTATGTAAGTAGAATTTATTCAAAAATCACTATGTTTAGTTCTTTAAGCTCTTAGTATTTACTAAACATCTTTTAGCTCTTCTTTCATTTGATAATATGCTATTTCATTTAATTGATTACTATACATATCTTCATTCTTATTATATTTCAGGTGTTGGCAACTTTTCTGGCATTATTCCACCATTCTTCGCAATAACTTCTCTAATATTTTTTCCAATATTGTAGTGGGTTTGATTTGCTTCTTCTTCACCATAAATATTATCTTTTTTAAGCTTTGACTCTATTTGCGTAATTCTAAAAAGATTAGCAGCTAATTCTTCACTTCCCATATTATCTAGAATATCTTCACGATATCTTAATTTTTTTCTTTTAGCAATATCATTGACCGTTTCACCATTATATAAGCCTTTATACCCAGCATTATGAAACTTATCGAAATTTTTAACACCACAATTTTTAGCAGTTTGATTTAAAGAATATAATTCCCGCTTTCTTGTTTGAATGGCAAAGTAAGTTTTACATAATGATACCCTTTCTTTATTAGAGTCAGCATTTTGTATTATTAAATAACAAGCATATCTAGATAATTCATAATCTATTATGTTTCTCTTAACTTTATTTCCTATTTCAATTGTTTTATCAACTTGAACAAAATTATCATTAACAACTATTCCAGAATTTTCACAAGCTTCTTTTGCTTTATTTAATACCTTTAAGAAATTTCTCCAGTCTTTATATTCTAAAACTTTGGAAAGTTCCCTTGCATACCAATATTCATTTCCATATTCATCTATATGTTTAATATCTTCAAAAATTATTTCATTATATTTACTTATTTCGTTCATATATTCTCCTTGTATTTTATTAATAAATTTAAAACCATATGGTCTTCTATTTGCAAACTAGTCAAATTATATCAACTCTTAGTAAATTAATCAAGCAATTATTTAGTATTTTTCAAAAAAAGACAGCCCTTAAGCTGCCAACATAATTAACTCTAAAACAAACCTTATTTGATTAGATAACATAAATGTAATTAAAACCCCCGTAATTAGAAAAGGTCCAAAAGGTATCTCTCTTTCTTGTTTCTTAACAACATAATAACTAGCGTAAGGCAAAGCCAAGAAAGAAGCAATAATTAAAGATACAAACGCTAATCTTAAACCTAGAGTACACCCAATAAAGAAAGCTAACTTTATATCTCCCCCACCTAAAGACTCTCTTTTAAAAGCTTTATCTCCAAATAACTTAACTAAGTACATAAAGATAAACATTACTAACCCTGATATAATTAAATATAATCCCTTTATAGTCCCTAAGAATACAAAATTAGTAATAATACTTAAAGTAATTGCTATAATTAAAGGTTCATCATTAATAATTAAGTACTTAAAATCACTTACATAAATAATAATTAATAAAGAACTAATAATAATACTCATAAAAAATTCATAGTTAAAGCCATATAAATAATAAGATAATGCAAACAAAGTACCAGATAATATTTCTATTAACATATAACTTATTGATAACTTAGTATGACAATTCTTACATTTACCTCTTTGTATAATATAAGATACTATAGGTATTAATTCATACCAACTAAGAATATGATTACATTTAGAACAATGACTTCTTGGTACTACTATTGATTCATTATTAGGTAATCTATCTCCTACTACCATATAGAAAGAGCCTAAAACGGCTCCTATTATAAACATATATACTATTATTATCATCCTGCAAGCTCCCCATACATATCAAACATAGGCACAATAACTGCTAATATTATACCTCCTACAACTATTGCTAATCCCGCAATTAAAATAGGTTCAATCAACGCTTTTAAATTACTTACTATTGCTCTATGTTGTTCTTGATAATATTGACTTACTTTATCAAGCATTTGAGCAAGTTCACCAGTTGATTCACCAGTTACAATCATATAATAAGCAACACTTGGTACTGCCCAATGATCTTTAAAAGCTGTACTTATTTTATCACCTCTAGCTATATTATCAATAGTTGTCGCCATAATTTCTTTATAAATTTCATTATTAGTTATCTTACTTAAAATATCAATACTCTCAGTAATAAAGACATTATTCTTTAATAACGATGCAAAAGTCTTTGTAAATACCGTAATCTCATTATATATTATTATATCTTTAATTACTGGAGTCTTCATAAGTATTACTTGAACTGTTCTTCTAAATGCTTTTATCTTCTTATAACAATATATAAATGTACCTACAACAGCAATAATTCCTAGTAACATTACGGAATAGTTCTTCGTTAAGAAATTACTTAAATCAATAATAAACTTCGTTAACCCCGTTAATTTCATACCATTACTTTCATATATCTTCGTAAATTGTGGTACAACATATAAAATAATGAAAACAACTACGCCAATGGCAAATATAGATACAATTATTGGGTATGTTAACGCACTTACCATTTGTTTATTAGTAGAATCTATTTCCGTATAGTAGGAAGCCATATCATCCAATGTTGCTTCTAAATCTCCCGTTGCTTCCGCTTCTTTTAACATATTAATTAATAATGGAGGAAATACTCCCGATTGCTTCTCTAACGCATTAGAAAAACTATTACCTAAGGTTAATTCATACGCTACTGCTTGCATAGTTTGTTTTTTAGATTTACTACCCATTTGATTCATTAAAATCTTAATTGAATCAGTTAAGGGAATACCTGATTTAATATAAGTAGATAACTGCGTTAGCCAGAATATTAAATCTTTATTCTTCCACCTACTAGGTAACATAGCTGACTCCCCAAAAATAAAGTCAATCCATTTATTATTTTCAATACTATATACTTCATATCCTTCATTTAAAAGGAAGGAGTTAACATCCATTTTTGAAAATCCCGTAAACTTACCATTAATGAACTTACCATTTTGGTCTTTTACTTTAAAGAGATATACTTTAGGTTTTGTTGCTTTAGCAGCATCAGGACTAGCTAATTCAATTTGTAATTTTCTTCTTGTCTCTTCTAAACGTTCTAACTCTTTTTGATAAATACCTAAAGCAATTTTTATCTCCCTAGACATTTCATTTAAATCCATTTCAAAGAAACTCTTCTTCTTTGGTTTTAAAACTTTATCATTATCATCAAAACTTTTTTTAGAAAAAGCATCTTTCTTCGCGGTTGAATCGTCAACTTTAGGATTAGCTAAACTAGGAAATAATGCTTTATAACAATAAACTATCCCATTAATACCCATAACAATTATTTGAATAAAACTAGCTAAAAGCTCAAAAATACCTACATAAACACAATAAAAAGTATCAGTTATAATATTACTATGCGGATCAAACGGTTCACGTGGTTTCTTTTCTTTCTTCTCTTTAACTTTCTTAGGAGGTTCAACTACTTGTTCGGGAATATTATTAATTGTTGGTAATATATCGTGATTCATTAGGTCCTCCTCTATTATCT
Organism: Coprobacillus sp. CAG:605; assembly: GCA_000433255.1. Classification (GTDB taxonomy): domain Bacteria; phylum Bacillota_I; class Bacilli_A; order RF39; family UBA660; genus CAG-605. Next base: position 5,486 of record HF998236.1, read on the forward strand.
AGATTATATCATAATTATTATTTTTGTTAAATCTTTTTACGTATTTTTTTCATATAATAATATAGGTGGTTATTTATGTATGGAAGTAATTTAGGTGGTATCACTAATAATCTTAGTTTAACTAAAGTAATCAGTGGTATATCAAAAACTTTAAATATTGCTAATCAGGTTATTCCCTTGTATCAACAAGTTAAACCTATAATTAGCAATGCTTCTTCAATTCTTTCGGTTTTTAAGGAGTTTAATAGTAGTGACGATAAGGATACTACTCCAAGTCCAAGTAACAGCGTTAAAAGTACAACCCCCGTAGTAACAAACACTCTCCCCGAAAAAAAAGAGTTAGTAGCAAATGGTCTACCAACATTCTTTCAATAATCTTTTTAAATCATGTTTTTCTTTAATTAGCTCTAAACGTTTACGAATATTTTTTTTCGGTATTTTTTGATAAATATCTTTATTAGTTTGAATTAAATACTCATAATATTCTTTTTTATCGGGTTTAGCAATACCATATTTCATAACCCTCAAGGGCCATTTACGTGGTGTTCTATTAAAGTAAGTTATGACATTATATATACCATGCTCTAATACTGTTACCTCATCTTGTAAGTAAAAACCCATACTTTCTACATAATCTCTTAATTCGTACAAGTTATTATTCGAACTTAGAACTAAGTTTTCTATTCTTTCTAAACATCCCGTATTTAATATATCAATAATGGTCTTAGTTCCCATACCACTTATAATTATGGTATCTAAATCATTTGTATTAACATTCTCTAACCCATTAGTTAAAATAGTTTTAATATCTAATTTAGCTTTAAGAATATTTTTTTTAGCTTGATTTAAAGCACTTTCTTTAATATCAGTAAGAATAATACTTTTTACTAAACTTTCTTTAACAAGATATATTCCTAGGTATCCATGGTCACATCCAATATCAATGGCCTGAGCTCCTTTAGGTACAAAGGATGCTACAGCCTTAAGTCTCTTACTTAGCATTAGTCTTGTAAGAAGTCTTTTAACTTTTTAGCACGGGATGGATGTCTTAATTTTCTTAAAGCTTTGGCTTCAATTTGTCTAATACGTTCACGCGTAACGTTAAACTTTTTACCTACTTCTTCTAAGGTATGACTAGTTCCATCAACAAGTCCAAATCTTAATTCTAAAACTTCTTGCTCTCTTTCTTGTAATGTTAATAAAACACTTTTAATTTCTTCTTTTAAAATTTCATTTGTGGCATATTCTTCTGGCGACATACTACGTTCATCTTTAATGAAATCTCCTAAATGCGAATCATCTTCTTCTCCAATTGGAGTTTCTAATGATACAGGATCTTGACTTATCTTCATAACTTCACGTACTTTATCAACGCCAATACCCATTTTCTTAGCAATTTCTTCTTCACTTGGTTCTCTATTTAATTCCAAAGTTAATTGTCTTTGAACACGCGCCATTTTATTTATGGTTTCAACCATATGAACTGGGACACGAATAGTTCTTGCTTGGTCAGCTAGGGCACGAGTAATAGCTTGTCTAATCCACCATGTAGCATAAGTTGAAAATTTAAATCCCTTATCATAGTCAAATTTTTCAACAGCTTTCATTAAACCAATATTACCCTCTTGAATTAAGTCTAAGAAAAGTAATCCACGCCCAACATATCTTTTAGCAATCGAAACAACTAAACGAAGGTTAGATTCCGCAAGTATTCTTTTGGCATCTTCATCCCCTGAGGCTGCCGCAATTGAGTACTTCATTTCTTCATCAGATGATAATAGCGGAATCTTACCTATTTCTTTTAAGTACATACGAACAGGATCATTAATATTAACATCCTTTGTTAACTCTTCATCACTTAAAACAACAGCTTCTTCCTTAGCCTTAGCTCCCCCACTAGTCTCATTATCATCTGCAACAATATCAATATGATTCTCAATTAATAAATTATATAATTCATCTAATGAATCAGCATCAATATCTAACCCCTTTAAATGCTCCGCTAAAACCTCATAAGTAATATATCCTTGTTTCTTACCTAATTCTAATAATTCCTTTTCTCTATCCTTTAAACTTTTAATTTCTTCCATCTCACACACTTCCTTTTTTAATTTCTGTTATTCTTTTAGCAATATCTAATTTTTTAGCTTTATCTAGTTCTTGTTTTAATTCTATCCTTAATTTGTTGATTTGATCTTCTTTGGTCTTTTTATTTATTGCTTTAATATAACCTTGCAATGATTCTTCACTTAAATCTTCTTCCGTACTAGCAATTCTTATTGCATCCGCGCTTACTTCCTCATTAGCTTCAATATAACTAATAAAATCCGCAACATTTATATTACCATGTTTTCCTGCATAATACACTATCTCATTTGCAATTGTTCTATATACCTTGTTTTCAAAAAATCCCAGTTGATACTGATAAATCTTTATATATTTTAAATCATTCATCATATAATACAAGACTTTTTCGCAAAATTTATCAAAATTTGTTCTTTTTTCCTGTATTTTTGACTGTTTTTGGAATATTTCTTTCGCTAATTCGTCCATTGGCTTAAGACTTTTTAGTTGTTCTCTTAAAACTTCAATATCTAAATTATATTCTTTACTTAGTTTTCCTAAGGTTACTTCGACTAATATTTTATCTTTTGAATTACTTAATTCATGTAAGACATTATTAATATACCCCGATAATTCTTCAGTATTTAATGTATTAACATTTTCTTTTAATTTTTTAATTTTATAGTCTAAGTAATCGGTTGGGTCTTCGATATTTTTTTGATAACTTTCAGCCCCAAACTTTAAGATATATTCATCAGGGTCTTTGGCACCACTTAATCTTACTACTTGAGTTGTAATATTATTTTCTATTAATAACTCACCATTTTTTAAGGTGGCATTATCTCCCGCCTCATCATTATCTAAACATAAGATTACTTTTGCTCGTAAATTCTTTAAGAGTTCAATTTGTTCTTTCGTCATAGCCGTTCCCATTAACGCTACAACATTTTTTAAGCCGGTACTATAAACCCTTATCGCATCCATTTGACCTTCAACCACTATAATATAGCCTGACTTTTTAGCCATATCTTTAGCCCGATGGTAATTAAATAAATTCTGTCCTTTCTTAAATAGATATGTTTCTTTGGTATTAATATACTTTGCTTGGTCAGTCTCTCCTCGATATATTCTTGAAGAGTATCCAATTATATTTCCTTTATGGTCACATAAAGGGAATGTAATTCTTTTTGCAAAAGTATCATAGTATGTATTGTTACTAATATTAGTTAATCCTAAATTCTCTAACATACTAACATCATAATCTTTTTTCAGTAAGAATGTGGTTAAAGCATTATAATCATCCTTTGATACTCCAATCCCAAAGTCTTTAATAATATCTTCATTTAATCCACGTTCACTTAAATACTTCTTTGCTTCCAAACCAATTTGAGAATTTAAATTATTTTGATAGTACTTATTAACTAACTTAAATAAGTCATATTCTTTTTGATACTTGGATACTACTTCAGTTTCAAAAGTATTATTAGTATGAAATCCTATCTTATCTGCTACTATCTTAACGGCTTCAATAAAACTTACATTTTCATAGTTTTGGACAAAAGTAAATACATTACCTGCTGCTCCACAAGCAAAGCACTTATAAATTTGTTTAGACACTGAAATACTCATACTAGGAGAATGGTCATCATGAAATGGACAAACACATTTATAATCTTTACCCTTTTGGGTTACGGGAATATAACTACCAATGATTTCTACGATATTACTATTACTACGTATTGCATTTATTTCTTCATTACTAATCCTTGCCATAAATTATCCCTCTAATAATATATATTACCGGTACACCCCTGATTTTCTTTTTTTTTTTCACAAAAAATGCAAAAAAATGCAAAACTTGACACTTTTTTGCATTTTTTGTGTAAAATTTTAACTAATTTTTGCCGTTATGACGATTTGGCGGTCAGAATATTTTTTGCTACAAGTAACCAAAATTAAGTCATTTTCCAAGGTAAGTGGTTTGCTTTTAAATTTCAAGTATTTTTTTGTAACTTGATATTTTTGATTATTATAAATTATTTTATCATTTACTTCTAAGTTATCTAAGTCATTAAATAATGCTAATGAACCAGTCCCACTATGGCCTAAAATTACTACTGGGTCTTGATAGTATATTTCAAGACCATAGTTAAGACTATTATATTTACTATCTAAGTCATAGAAACGATAGTAAAACCCTATTTTAGGGATAGCTAAGTAATTATTATCACTTTCTATCTTAATACTTTGATTTATTGTAACTACTTCTTTTTTAGAAGGTATACCTTCATAGTTAATACTAAATATCAAACTTAGAAGAATAATTATCTTAAATATCATGTTTAATAATAATAAATAATATACTAATTACAGGATATATTAAGTACTGGTAATCAAAACTCATGGTATCAGGTACATATATCTCTTTTTCATTGTTTTTAGTATCTTCTTCAGGTTCTTTGATATCTATCTCTTCCTTAGAACTCTTATCATCTTCCTTAATATCTAATTCTTTATTTTTTATATAATTAATTACCAAGGTTAAATCATTATCTTCTAATGTAACATTAAAACTATTACTTTCTATCCTATAACCATCTTTATTAGAAGAAATAACTGTATAATCACCTAAAAGCATATCTTTAAATGTTATATTTCCCTTAGAATTAGATATCTTACATGCTACTTCTTCATTATCACTATTATAAAGACATACTTTGGTATTACTTAAAGTATTACCTAAATCATCTTTTAAATTTACTTTAATATTCTTTCTAATAGCCTTATTTTTTAGATCAAGTATTAATGTATCTTCCCTAATCTTACTTAAATCAATAGTTCTATCTTCTACTAAAGTATAGTTCTTTAACCCTGATACTTGACTTAATTTATATTTACCTATACCCATAGTAATCTTAGCTTGTCCATTGATATTTGTAATAAGCTCAAAAGAAGTATTATCATCACTTAAAATAAATTTAGCATTCTCTTCTGGTTTATAACTATCTAACTCTCCATAACTTTTATTAATAATAATCTCTTTACTAGCTTCTTTTAAGGTTATATTTGCTATTGGATATTCATTATTATCATTTATTTCTACTTCATACTTAGTATTATCTTCTTTAATATTACAAGCATGTGATATTTGTTTAATATAGTATTTTCCATATCCTAAGTCTTTAGAAATAAATGTTAAATTATCAGCATTAATTTTCTCTAATAATTCTCCAGTCTCTTTATATAACCCATAGGTATTCTTTGTACTAGAACTACAATTACTATAATACTTTAAATCCTTACTAAATTTAAGTCTAATGTTTCCCCCAGTTACTTCAATATTCAATGTCTGTACATGGGAATAAATACTATTACTCTTAAAAGTTTTCTGACTATTATTTGCTAAATATAGTTCATTAGCATTATTACTTATTTTCCTAAATTCGTATTTACTACTAAACTTCTTACTAGTGTCTATCTTTATCATATTACCCATAATAGTTAGATGAGCATTACTATTAGGCATAAAATCTTCTCTATCAAAAGAATACTCTTCATTTAGATTTAACTTAATAGTCTTATTATTAAAACTTGCTTCTTTAAGTCCTTCCCTAGATAGTCTTTCTATTTCTTCTAAGTAACTATCATACTTATCAGTCTTATTACCATTCAAAGTACTGGTAAAATAAATATCAGCCTCTGGATCAACTGTTCTCCATATTAGTACTTGAGCAGCCGCATACCATATTGGGTCCGTATGCCCTTTATACATGTATCCATAATACCCATAGCTTTCTATTTTTTTCCAGGCCTCTTCACTTACACCGGCCCTTATGGCTGGTGAAGAAATAAAGCGATTATACTTTGCATTAAAGTTTAATTCTTTAAAGGGTTCTAAACAGTAGACATAAGACCCACTACTACCAAGTTTTAAGAACCCCATTTGCATGTACCTTGTAGTACCCGCTTTGCTCTTATTAACATAAGCCGGGATATAGTCCCCTTGGACGATTTTCTCCGCCGCATATACTTTTTTTGTTGTCATAAAAAGTACTAAAACAAAAGTTAAAATTTTTACTAGTTTTTTCATCAAAACCTCCACTTTTTCTAAGAGGGAAAAACTTTCTCCCTCTACTACTCTTTATTACCGGAAAAGTGCCGATTTTCTTTTTTTTCTTTGCATTTTTTGCAAATTTCTTTTTAAAAGTGCCAAATTTGACGCAAATTTGACACTTTTTTATCATTATTTTTCTATTTTTAACTTTTGTTTTTATGAGATCAAAAATAGCCATAAACACTCAAAGTTATGACTTT
>HF998237.1 GCA_000433255.1 Coprobacillus sp. CAG:605
GATTTTTATATTTATCAATTAAAATAGCCCCTATATAAGCAATAATAATTTCTATAATCATTAAAAAAACATATTTAGGCTCTCCGTAAAAATAAAATACTCATTAATTGTTTGTATAATAAAATCAGTATATTTAAATATTATTAATAAAAATACATGTATAAATATAGTTGTTATTAATATATTTTTACTTTGATTTTTATATTTATCAATTAAAATAGCACCTATATAAGCAATAATAATTTCTGCAATCATTAAAAAAACATATTTAGGTTCTCCGTAAAGATAAAATAATAAAGATGCAATTAATAAAATAATATTTTTATATTTTTTAGGTGTTATAAAATATATAATTATTAATGCTGGTAAAAAATAATATAAAAAACTAATACTAGTAAATAACATTTTATCCTCCTTTTAAAAAGGCACCTTAAAGGTGCTTCGTTATTCTGCTGCTGGCATTTCTGGTGGAAGTTCTATATTTTCTTCATCATTTGATTTTTCTAATTCTTTTCCAATATTATTATTTACATATTTCTTAAAATCATTATATACTGCTTTAGCAATATCTTTATCAGCCATTACAGAAAATATTACATTACCACTATTTGTGATATATAATTGTTCTGCAGAAACACAAATCCAACGTCTCATATCAATATTATCTAACATCTCTTGTTTAATTTTTTCTACATCAGCATTGTCTTTAACTTTAACAATAGCAACTGAATAAGCTTGTGCTGTTATCAATGGTACTGATACAACAATTGATTCGATTCCATCATTTGTTTTTAATCCAGTATAACTAGTAACTTCATCAATATTCTTTATATCTACTTTCATAGTTTCAAGTTCGGGTAAAACATCTTTGTTATTTTTATTTATAGTATTAATAATGTCATTAATGTCTTTTGGTGTCTCGACATTACCTTTGTTACCACTACTTGATACTAGTATGAATATTATAAATGAGATAACTGCTAATAATATCAAACCTATTATAATAATATTTTGTCTTTTCATTTCTTTTTCCTCCTATTATTTAAATTCTATCATACTTTTAATGGAATCTGTAGAAAAATTATTACGTTTTACAAAAATTAAATTTTAACTATTTAAAAAGTAAACCATTTCTGATTTACTTTTATACATTATAAATATTTATTACTATTTTGTATCAATTAATAATTCTTTTGGACTTTTCTTTAAATTGCTTGACGAAGATATTAGTAAAGAAATTATAAGAACTATTGACATAAATAAAACCACATATATCATTAATTTTGGAGATATATTAATTTCTAAACTTGTTAGTG
>HF998238.1 GCA_000433255.1 Coprobacillus sp. CAG:605
GTTTTAAATCTATTTAATGATAGACCACCACGCATTATATATAAAGTTGAAAAGAAAGATGATTAAATCTGATATAAAAAAAGGAGATATTTATTATGCTTCATTAAATCCTGCTATTGGAAGTGAGCAAAAAGGAGAAAGACCAGTGGTGGTTCTTCAAAATGATTGTGGCAATAAATATAGTCCGACTGTTATAGTTGCTCCATTAACAAAGATAATAAAAAAAGAAAAATTACCAACACATATTTTAATTCATAGCAATGATTTTTTAAGGTATAATTCTTTAATTTTATTAGAACAGATTAGAGTAATTGATAAATCAAGAATTATAAGTTATATGGGATGTTTATTAGATTATCAATTAGATAAAGTTAATAGAGCATTAGTAGATGTTTTCGATTTTGATGTTATAAGTTATTTAAAAACTTATGGAATAGGAGAGAATTATGTTCAAAAGAAGAAAAGATTATATAGTAACTATTATAGCGAATAATTATAAACAGGATGTTCAAGTAAAAGCAGAAGATAAGAAAATTGCTGAAAATATGGTTGATAATGTTTTACTTGGTACAGATTTATTTGATTTTAAAAATAAATGTGACTACGAACTAAAAATAAGAAGAATGAAAGGAATGAAAAAATAAATGCAAGTTAGAGAATTAGATGTAAAATTTATTAAATTTTTATTAAATTTAAAGGCTATTAATTATTTAAAAAATAAAAAAATAATTGATGAAGACACTTATGAGAAGTCAAGAGTGCAAATAGAGAAAATCGCACAATCGTAATTATATAAAATAGTTTGTAATATTAACGTGTGAAAGAAAGGAAGTGATTTAGTTATGGAAATAACGTTAATCAAGAAAAAAGAAGAAAGAATCGATAGGAGAACAGGCAAACCTATTGAAAGAATGAGAGTAGTTGCTTATGCGAGAGTAAGTACAGACAACGACGAACAATTAAATAGTTATGAATCACAAAAGAAATATTACAAGGAAAAAATTATGTCTAATGATGAATGGAGTTTTGGAGGTATTTATGCAGATGAGGGAATATCAGGAACACAAGATTTCAAAAGAGAAAATTTTATGAGAATGATAGAAGATGCCTTAGAAAATAAATTTGACTTAATATTAACAAAGTCAATATCAAGATTTGCAAGAAACACACTTGATACCTTGAAATATGTCAGACTTCTTAAAGAAAATAATGTTGCAATTATTTTTGAAGAAGAGGGAATAAATACTTTGGAAATGAGTGGTGAATTATTACTAACTATATTAAGTTCTGTTGCCCAACAGGAAAGTGAAACTATTTCTTCACACGTTAAATTAGGCTTAAAAATGAAATCACAAAGAGGAGAATTAGTTGGATTTAATAATTGCTATGGGTATCACTACGACAGTAAAACAAATAAGATGATAATTATTGAAGACGAGGCTTCAATAGTAAAATTAATATTTAAAAATTATTTAGATGGACACGGATGTGATTATATTGCCAAACTACTTACTGAAATGAAAGTCGAAACAAGAAGAAATAAAGGAAATTGGCTACCTTCTACAATTATGAAAATATTAAAAAATGAAAAATATGTTGGAGATGTACTTCAGGGTAAAACATTTACAATTGATCCAATCTCTCATAAAAGATTAACTAACTATGGTGAAGCAGATCAATATTATATGAGAAATCATCATGAGCCAATAATAAAAAGAGAAGATTTTGAAAAGGTTCAAGAAATAATAAAAAATAGAGTTGGTGCAAGAGCAACGGGTAGGAGATTAGGAAATATTGGGAGAAAATATACTTTTAGTGGTAAAATTAAATGTGGTTTTTGTGGAAATACTTATGTCAGACGTGCGATGTATTCAAAACAAGGAAGTACTTGTATTTGGGATTGTTTATTAAATATTAGAAGTGGTAAGGAATCTTGTGAAAATAGTAAAGCAATGAGGGAAAACTTATTAGAAAACGTATTTGTTGATGCTTTTCATAGATTATGCAATAATCAGAATATGGACAAAGATCAATTAATAAAAATAATTACTTCTGCATTAAGAGATGATAGAAATATAGAAAAAGTTAAAAGTTTAGAAAAAGAAAAAATTAATATCGAATATCAGCAACAGAGATTGATAGATTTGATGATTGATGGTACAATAGATAAAGAAAGTTATAATAAGAAAAAAGTAACCTTTGATAATAAGAAGGAAAAAATTGATAAGGAAATCGAACAATATAGACTTCTTACAGAAGACGAAGATAAAGTGGAGTCAGGAATAAAGAAAATAAAAGAAGTAATAGATAGTAACAAATTATTAGATGGATTTGATAGAGATGTGTTTGATGCATTAGTTGATTATATAATTATTGGTGGATATGAAAATGGAAAAAAAGATGATTGTATGATAAGATTTATATGTAAGACACAATTTGATGATACTCCAAGAGAAGACTTAACAAAACAAAAGATTATTGACAATAACGATATAATGGATTATAAGTGCAATTCATTTATAAATATATTAGATTTTTATAGCAACCAACAATTTTTTTACTTTTATGTTGATGAGAATGGTAAAAAAAGAAAGAAAGTAATTAATAGTGTAAGGGTTAGGGTAGAAGTAGAAAAATAAACATATCAATTACACACACAGTACCTTGATAGTTTGTGTTAAATATAGTGTATTTAAACAATACGCATAGAAAAAAGTTACTATTCATATCCAATACCCAACACATGTAGAGTGTGTTTCCGTGTTATATCGAAAAAGTCTTGAAAAATAAGTTTATATAATAATTAAAAATTTGTCTGAATATGAAATGTATGTGGTGCTTTAATAAGTGGTATATAAAAACATATATTAACTAAAAGCATTTTGAAAGGGAGGATAAAATATGGATAATAAATTAATTGAAAATGAAAATAATATTATATTTTATGAAGATAAAGAAGGAAATAGAAAAGTTTTAAGAAAAAAAGAATACTATAATTTAGATATGAATACTAAATATGTGATTTATAAGTTAAAATGTACTCATAACTCAAAAAGAACTTTTTGATGGACTAAATGAAATTGTATAAGGAGATAGTAATGAGATATATAGATAGTGTTAATAAAGATATAAAAGATTATTTTAAAATATTAGAGCCAGAATTTCCAGAATGGTTAAATGAATATATAGATACAAAAGAATTGTTATCACAACAATATATAAGTATGACTTGTGGTACTATATATTCTGATTTATTTGAAAGTGATTTTTTCTTTTCAAGTTTAGACCATTCAGTAGCAGTTGCTTTAATAGTGTGGCATTTTACTCGTGATAAAAAACAGACTTTATCCGGATTATTCCACGATATTGCAACACCCGCATTTAAACATTGCATAGATTTCCTAAATGGAGATTATATGACACAAGAATCAACAGAAGATTTAACAACAGAGATTATTAAAAACTCCGATGAAATAATGAAATTGTTAAAAAGAGATAATATTGAGATATCAGAAGTAGATGATTATCATATTTATCCTGTTGCCGATAATGATACTCCCAAATTATCTGCTGATAGATTAGAGTATTCATTATCTAACGCTTTATTTACTTATAGATTATTAGATTATAAAAGTATTAAAGAAATGTATGATGATATTGAAATCCAAACCAATGAAGAAAAGGAAATAGAGTTAGGCTTTAAAACTAAAAAAATTGCCAGAGATTTTGTTAAGGTCACAAGTAGATTATCTGTGATATATCGTGAAGATAGGACTAGATATTCTATGCAACTAATTGCAGATATTTTAAAGAAATTAAGTGAACAAAATAAAATTACAAAGGAAGATTTGTATAAATTAAAAGAGAGTGACGTTATAAATATTATTGAGTCATCTAAATATAAAGATATATTTAATATTTGGAAAAAATCAAAAAAGGTAAAAGTAGCAAAAGAAAAACCTCAAAATGTTTACTATGTAAATCATGGAGCGAAAGTAAGATATATTGACCCATTATTTAATGGAGAAAGAATGTCCAAATCTTGCAAAATTGCCAAAAAGATGATAGATAATAATTTAGCATACGATATGGATAAATATGTATATTTAGATTTTAAATTAGATTAGGAGGATTTATTTATGGAAAGAAAATTTAATAAAGGAGATATTGTTCAACATTTTAAAAGAGAAAAAATGACTGATGAACAATTAAAAGAAGAACCAAATTTATATTTATATGAAATTATTGGTACTGCAAGACATACTGAAAATAAGGAAGAAATAATGATTTATAAACCTTTATATCCAACTGAATGTACAAATGGTGTTGATTTTGCTGCAAGACCATTAGAAATGTTTATGTCAGAAGTAGATCGCCAAAAGTATCCGGAAATTAAACAAAAATATAGATTTGAACTTCACGAAAATGAAAATATAAAAGATTAAAGGAGGTATTTTAAAAACAAATAAGACATTTGAATTTTTAAAAGAAAAAACACAAGTGAGCTTTGTTTCAACTATTGATGGAGATAGTCCAAGTTGCAGACCATTTAAAGATCCAGTGTTATTTGATAATAAGATAAATTGTGCTATAATAGCAAGAAGTGAGGCGAAGAAATATGATAAATAGAATTTTAATGGAACTATATGATGAATATGAAAAAGGCTCGGTTCAAGAATTAAAAGATTTTGCTGAAAAAACATTTAGTGAAGAAGGGGTAAGAAAATTATTTATTGGTTGTACATTAGTAATGTTTAGTTTAGCTAATACTCAAAGTTATAAGCCAAGATATAATTGTACTAGAGAAAATTTATTAGATATAGTAATGAGTGCTAAAGAAAAGATTGGTGATACTATTTTACTAGATTTTTACGCTAAGAGAGTTAATAAAACTAAAAAAGTTATTACTTACTTCAATGATTTATTTGATGAGGAAAATTTAGAAGAATATGTTGATGTTTTAATTTCGTATTTAGAACAGTTTAGACCAAGATTTAGAGAAAATCTTTTAAATAATAAGAAAATAGAACTTTATGCAAACAACTAGTATTATTGCTAGTTGCTTTTTAGTGGAAAATGTGGTAGGATATTAAGAACAAAAAGGGGTTTTGTTATGAAATTTAGAAGTAAAGAAGAATTAGATAGTTTTTTAAGTACTTTGAAATTTATAGGTGAAGGTTGTCAAGGACTATGTTTTTTAGATAAAAAAACAAATCAAGTTTATAAAATATATAGTGAATATTATTATGATTTAGAAGATGCTGGATATACCGATAGTGATATTATGGAATTTGGACAGATTAGTAACAGCACTTTTATATGGCCAAATGGAGTAATATGGGTTGATGATATAGTAGTTGGGTATACTCATAGTTATGTTAATGCTAAGAATTTTTGTGAATTTAAAGATCCTTTTAAAGTTAATTTAGATAATTTAAGTTATGCTGTATATAAAGCTAATGAAGATATTAAATTGTTAACGGATAATGGTGTTAAAATATATGATTTAATGTATAACTTAATGTATGATGGAAAAAGAATTAAAGTTATTGATACAGCAGATTTTTGGAAGGGTGTACCAACGTACTTAGAAAATGTTGAATATTTTAATGATGAGATTAAGATGTTTTTAGTTGATTGTTACTTTAATAATATTGTTTTAAATGATGAAAGATTATATAAACTTTATAAGGGTAATACTTCGGCATTGACATTTTTAAGAGAGTTTAGATTATACTTAGAAAAAATTAAAAAACAAGAAATTAAGTATTTAGGGCAAGCTAGAGATTTAGCAAATGTTGATTTTAGTGAACACCAATATGAACGAGAAATAATTAAAGGGGTACGAAAAACAATTAATGGGGGAAATGGTTATGGAATTTAGAAATAGAGAAGAACTAAATGATTTTTTGAATACTTTGAAATATGTTGGTGAAGGAATTCAAGGACAGAGTCTTTTAGATAAAAAGACAAATCAAGTATATAAAATATTTAGTGAAGAGGAGCTAGAAGGGGCTGATTACGGATATACATATAATGATGTTATGGGGCTTAGTCATATTAAAAATGACACTTTTATATGGCCAAATGATGTTATTATGATAGATGATTTAGTAGCGGGGTATACTCATAGTTATTTTGAAGGGGAGAATTTTTGTGATTTTAACGATCCTTTTGGAGTGAACTTAGATAATCTTAGTTATGCTGTTGCACGAGCTAATGAGGATATTAAATTGTTATCGAGAAGAAAAGTAGAAATAAATGATTTATTATATAACTTGATGTTTGATGGAAAAAGAATTAAGGTTATTGATACATTTGAGTTTCGTAAGGGAGATATAACATATTTAGAAAATGTTGAAGATTTAAATAATGAGATTAAGATGTTTTTAGTTGATGGTTATTTCGAAAATATTGTTTTAGATAATAAAAGACTTTATAAAACTTATTATGATAATAGTATTTCAGCGTTAACTTTTTTAAAATTATTTAGAAAATACTTAGAGAAAATTAAAAACCAAGAGATTAAGTATTTAAGTGATGCTAGAGATTTAGCAAATACTGATTTTGGTGAAGGGCGTTATAGAAGAAATTATTCAAAAAATAGATTTCTTCTAAGATAAATTGTAAAATACCATAAGTTATGGTATATTTATTTTGGTGTTAAAATGAAAAATGGAATAGTAATAGTTAATTATAATGATTATAAAACAACAAAAAGATTGATTGATAATATTAGAGATTATAAAGTTTTTGATAAGATAGTTATTGTCGATAATAAGAGTAGTGATAATTCTTTAAAAGAGTTAAAAAAGTTAGAAAATAAACGGATTGTAGTAATTGATAGTGGAAAGAATAAAGGATATAGCTATGCTTTAAATGTTGGGTGTAAGTATTTAATTGATAAATATAAGGAATGTAAGATTATCGTTTCTAATAGTGATATTATTATTCAAAGTGAGAATGATATTAAAGATTTATTTGAATTAGTTAAGGGTAAGAATGTTATTGTTGGTCCAACTATTATTGAGGGTAATAATTTAAATAGAGGTTGGATAGTGCCTAAACCAATGGATGATGTAGCTATGAATATTTTAGGGTTATATAAAAAATATCAAAAAAGACATTTAATGTATCAAGATAGTTATTATAATAAAGATATTAGTAAAGTAGGAACAGTATCAGGGTGTTTCTTTGCTATTAGTTCTAAACATTTAGAAGAAATGGGTTATTTTGATGAAAATGTGTTTTTATATTATGAAGAAAATATTATGGGTGTTAAAACAAAGGATTTAGGGAAAAATATAATTGTGGCAAATAATATTGATGTAATTCATGATCATGCAGTATCCATAGATAAAAGTTTAAAAAGAATTAAGAAGTATGATATTTTGAAGAATAGTCAGTATTATTTTGAAAAAACTTATAATCATGCTAGTAAGGGAGAGTTGTTTTTACTAAAGTTGACTAGCAAAATTACAAGGATTATTTTATTGATTAAATATATGATTGATTAATATAGATTTTAAAAGTATCTATATTTTTTAATTTGCTGTTGACGAAAGAATGTATGCATGATAGACTAGGGATAGAAATTTTGGTGATGTTAATGAAAGAAAATAAAAGTATTGATAGAGGGATTTTTAAAAATTTAATATCTACTTATAAATATGCTAAGAAGGGTCGTAAGTATTTGGGATGGTTTATGATAACAAATATTATTCTTACGATTATTTCAATTATAATACCTATATTTAGTGCCCAAAGAATTATTGCTTTAACTAGTGGGTTTTATCAAAAACTTTTAGGAATTATTGTTTTAATATTTATAGTAGAAATAATGAATAATATAGTAAGATACTTTTCAAATTATAGTTATAATAGATTTTTCTATGATGTTAGAAGAAACTTACAGTTAGAATTAGCTAGAGAGACACTTAGAGTTGAACAAAGAGAGTTAAATAATAATTCAAGTGGGGTGTTTATCGAAAGAATTAATGCTGATACAGATAATTTAACGGATATTTTTGCAGCTTTGATAGACTATACAACATCAATAATAGGAAATATCGGTATTTTGATAAGTGTTTTAATGGTTAATATTTATATTGGTTTAGCATATTGTGTATTTATTGTAATAATATTTTTTTATAATAAATTTTCAAGTAATATTAATTATAAAAATCGCAAAGAGTGGAAAAAATCTCGTGAAAAGACAGGTGGTTTTATTGGTGAGATAGTAAGAGGCGCTAAGGATATAAAGATATTAGATGCAGAAGAATCATTTTTAGAAAGAGCTAACATTTATATGAAAGAAACTAATGAAGTTTCTTATAAATATCAAGATACAAGATCTAAGTTGAGATTATTAGATGGAACGATAAGTGATATTTGTGACTTTATAATAAGTAGTTTAATTTTAGTGTTTTTAACTTCTAATCTTTTATCTATCGAATATGCTCTTATCATTTATAACTATAATTCCCGAATTAGGTGGACGGCAAATTGGATTGAAAATGTTTATGAGGCGTTAAAACAATTTAATTTAGCAGCCAATAGAATATTTGGCATATTAGAGGGCAACGAGTTTAGTAAAGAAGAGTTTGGAACAGAAAAACTAGAAAAGTTTGATGGTAATATTGAATTTAAGAATGTGTGCTTTGAATATGAAAAAGACTTAGGGGTTCTTAAAAATATGAATTTTAAAGTGAACGCTAATGAAACAGTGGGGTTTGTTGGGGCATCGGGTGCTGGTAAAACAACTATATTTAATTTAATAAGTGCTTTAAATAGACCAAATGCTGGGCAAATTTTATTTGATGGAGTAGATACAAAATTACTAGATAAAACAAGTATTAGGGGTAATTTATCGGTAATTAGTCAAAATGCTTATATCTTTAATATGAGTATAAAAGATAATTTGAAAGTTGTTAAAAATATGGCCACTGATGAAGAAATAAAAGAAGCTTGCCACTTGGCTTGCTTAGACGAGTTTATTAATACTTTACCAAATAAGTATGACACCATAGTTGGAGAAGGTGGAGTTACATTATCTGGCGGGCAAAAGCAAAGACTAGCTATAGCCAGGGCACTACTTTTAAAAACAGAAGTTTTACTATTTGATGAAGCAACAAGCGCTTTAGATAATGAGACTCAAGAAAAAATTTTAGAGGCTATTACTAATTTAAAGGGAGAATATACAATTTTGATAGTTGCTCATAGATTATCAACTGTAATTGATTGTAATAAGATATTCGTTATAAATAATGGATGTGTTGAGGCAAGTGGCACGCATGAAGAACTTTTAAAGAAAAGTTTAACTTATAAAAAGTTATATAATAAAGAAAATACATAAATTAACGTAAAGAACATTTTAAATTCTTTATGTTTTTCTAAGTTTTTGATAGAATTAGAGTGTGATGTGAAATGAAACAAGAAAATATAAGAAATTTTAGTATAATTGCCCATATTGACCATGGTAAAAGCACTCTTGCAGACCGAATTTTGGAAATTACTAAAGCAGTAGATAAAAGGCAAATGAAAGACCAACTATTAGATAGCATGGATATTGAACGTGAACGTGGAATAACTATAAAATTAAATGCTGTTCAGTTAAAATATCATTATCATAATGAAGACTATACCTTGCATTTAATAGATACTCCAGGACATGTTGATTTTTCTTATGAAGTATCAAGAAGTTTGGCAGCTTGTGAAGGAGCTATCTTAGTTGTCGATGCTGCTCAAGGGATGGAAGCTCAAACATTAGCTAACCTTTATTTAGCTATGGCTAATGACTTAGTAATTATTCCGGTAATTAATAAGATAGATTTACCTAATGCGGATATTCCTAAAGTAAAGAAAGAACTTATGGATGTTTTAGGGTTTAGGGAAGATGAAATTTTATTATGTTCTGGTAAAACTGGTGTTGGGGTAGAAGAACTAATTCAAGCAGTAATTGATAGAGTTCCAGCTCCTAAGACTAATAATAATTTACCAACTAAAGCTTTAATATTTGACAGTGCTTTTGATGCTTATAGAGGGGTTATTGCGCATGTTAGAGTAGTTGATGGCACTATTAAAGTTAAAGACAAAATTAAAATGATGGCCTCGGATAGTGTTTATGAAGTTGTAGAACTTGGTATAAATACCCCAAAAGAAGTAAAAAAAGATATGTTGGTATCAGGAGAAGTTGGCTGGATAGCAGCTGCGATTAAAGATATTAGTACTGTACGTGTTGGGGATACAATTACGGTTTTAGATAGGTGCGCTAGTGAGCCATTAAAGGGATATCAGCCAATGAAGCCGATGGTTTATTCAGGGTTGTTTCCGGTGGAATCTTCGAAGTTTCCAGCATTAAGAGAAGCTTTAGATAAACTAAAATTAAATGATGCTTCTTTAAGCTATGAACCTGAAACCTCTCAGGCATTGGGGTTTGGTTTTAGATGTGGTTTCTTGGGATTATTACACATGGATATTATTATGGAACGTATCTCAAGAGAATTTGGAATTGAAGTAATTGCTACTAGTCCTTCGGTAATTTATGAAGTAACATTAACAAATGGAGAGGTAGTAATGGTTGATGCTCCTAATAAGATGCCTAGTCCAACTGTAATAAAAGAAATTAAAGAACCTTATATTAGAACTAATATTTTTGTACCAAGTGAGTATGTCGGTCCAATTATGGAATTATGCCAAGATAAAAGAGGTAATTATATTGGAATAGATTATATTGATACAACTAGATGTAATATTCATTATGAAATACCTTTATCAGAAATTGTGTATGATTTTTTTGATAAGTTAAAGAGTTCAACTAAAGGTTATGCTTCTTTTGATTATGAGTTATGTGGGTATAAAGCAAGCAATTTAGTGAAAATGGATATTTTAATAAATGGGGAAATAGTTGATGCTTTATCAGTTATAGTTCATAAAGATTTTGCCTATAATAGAGGTAAGCAGATAGTAGAAAATTTAAAAGAGATAATTCCAAGACAGTTATTTCAAGTACCAATTCAAGCTAGTGTTGGAACAAAAGTGATTGCTCGTGAAAATATCAGTGCCATGCGTAAAAACGTTTTAGCTAAGTGCTATGGTGGCGATATTTCGAGAAAAAGAAAATTGTTAGAAAAACAAAAAGAAGGAAAAAAGAGAATGAAAACCGTAGGGTCAGTAGAGATACCTAGCGAAGCTTTCTTGGCAGTTTTAAGAACAGATAAATAATATAATAGATAAAGAAGGTATTTATAATGAGAATAAAAAGAAGATATCAAAAGACAACGTTAAGAATAGGAATATTTATGATAATATTTTTAAGCTTGGTTATTGGGCTAGCCATATATTATTGCCCAAATATTAAAGCTTCAAATATTAAAGAAGTTGATGTCTTTAAAGAGTATGACGCTAATGATTTTAAAGCTTATCAAGGTGGTAAGGATATAAAAGAGTTAGTTAAAGTAGAAAGTAATGTTGATACTAACAAGATAGGAACTTATAAAACTATTTATAAAAAATCTTATGGTATTTTTAATATTCAAAAGATTCAAGTTGTAAAAGTGGTAGATAGAGAAAATCCCGTTATTACTTTGGAAGGTGATAAAGAAGTTAATGTTTGTAGTGCTGATAAGTATATAGAAGAGGGGTATAAAGCATTAGATAATTATGACGGGGATATTACTTCTAAAGTAGAAATTACTAAAAATGATAAATTTATTTATTATCAAGTTCGTGATAGTTCAAAGAATGAATTTGGTATAGGCAGAATATTAAGAATAAAAGATGATGAGGTACCAAGTATTACTTTGAATGGAGATAGAGAGATTTCGATTCAAGTTGGTGGTACTTATGAAGAACTGGGTGCTGTTGCTAATGATAATTGTGATGGTGATATAAGTAGTAATGTTACTATTGAGGGAAATGTTGATACTAATAAAGTTGGGACTTATCAAATTAAATATACTGTAAAGGATAAAAGTGGTAATACAGCCTCAGTACTTAGAACAATTAATGTTTTTGATCCTAATACTAATAGTGGGACTATTTATTTAACATTTGATGATGGACCTGGGGCATATACGACACAAATTTTAGACATTTTAGATAAGTATAATATTAAAGCAACTTTCTTTGTTACAAATAATGGTTCAGATGAAGTTTTAAAAGAAGAATATGATAGGGGACATACTATTGGGTTACATACAGCGACACATCAGTGGAGTATCTATAACTCTGTAAGTAGTTATTTTGATGATTTAAATAGTGTTCAAGCTCGTGTAGAAAGAGTTACGGGAAAAAGATCTTCTTATATTAGATTTCCTGGAGGAAGCTCTAATACTATTAGTAGGTCACGTTCTAAGGGAATAATGACTACTTTAACCGGAAAGGTTCAAGAAGAAGGATATAAATATTTTGATTGGAATGTGTGTGTTGAAGATGCGGGGGATTGTGCTAAACGTAATGTTAGTGATAGAGAAGCTTGTGTTTATAATTACTTTACGGGGTATTTAAGTAAGAATAGAGTTAATGTGGTGTTACTTCATGATATTAAGAGCTATACAGCTAATGCCTTAGAACGAATGATTAAATATGGTTTAGAACAAGGATATACTTTTAAGGCTATTAATGATGATACGCCAATGATTCATCAAAGAGTAAATAATTAGAGGAGTAAGTTATGCATGCGGTTTATATACATATACCTTTTTGTAAAAGTATTTGTACTTATTGCGATTTTTGTAAAGTATTAAAAAATCCTTATTTTGTAACGCCTTATCTTAATAGTTTGATTAAAGAAATTAATGAAAAGTATGATAATGAGACTATAGAAACTTTATATATTGGAGGGGGAACGCCTTCGGCGTTAGATATTAAGGATTTAAGATATTTATTAGAAATTTGTAAAATATTTAAGTTGAGTTCAAACTATGAATTTACTTTTGAATGTAATGTTAATGATATAAATGATGAGCTATTGAGTATTTTAAAAGAATATGGGGTAAATCGTTTAAGTATTGGAATTGAGTCTTTTGATAAGAATAAACTAGAATTTATGGGAAGACGTCATGACGTTAAAGAAGTTGAAGAGAAGATAAAGTTGGTACGCAGCCATGGTTTTGATAATATTAATTTAGATATAATTTATGGGATCCCTAAAGAAAGTGTAGGAACTTTAAAGAAGGATTTAAAAGAAATAATTAAGTTAAATCCAGAACATATTAGTACCTATTCTCTTATTATTGAAGATAATACAGTTATTGGTAATACGAAAATGATACCAATTGATGAAGATTTAGACTATGAAATGTATCAAACAATAATTAAAATTTTGAAAAAGAATGGTTATGTTCATTATGAAGTAAGTAATTTTAGTAAACCTGGTTTTGAGTCTCGTCATAATACTAATTATTGGAAAAATAGAGAATATTATGGTTTTGGTGTTGGTGCTCATGGGTATATAGGTAATGTAAGATATGAAAATACAAGGAGTATTGTTAATTACATTAAGGGACATACAGTTTTAAATCAAGAAGTATTAAGTAAGAAAGATACTATGGATAATGAAATTATGTTGGGATTTAGATTACTTAAAGGATTAAACTTACAAGAATTTTATGATAAATACGAAGTTAATATTCAAGAGGTATATGATTTAAAACAGTTACTTAAAGATAAGGAATTAATATATAAAGATGGTTATTTGTTTATTAATCCAGAGTTTATATATGTTATGAATGAAATATTAATTAAGATCATATAGTTTTCTAGGTGATAGAATGCTTATTGCACATAGAGGAAAAGTAGATAGTATTAATAAAGAGAATACTATTTTAGCGTTTACATCAGCCATAAATGATAAAAAGTATGGCGGTTTTGAATTAGATATTAGAGAAACTAAAGATAAAAGAATCGTTGTTGTTCATGATTTTGTTGTGGATAATAAATTAATTAAGAGAGTTAATTATAAGGAGTTAGAACGTTATAATATTCCTCTTTTAGAAAGTGTCTTAAAATTAGATACAGAAAAAATAATAATGATAGAAATAAAAGATCCTAATATGGATATTGAGGCTTTAAGAAAATTATTAGAAAAATACCAAGATAAAAAGATATATTTAATGAGTTTTTATAATAATGTTATTAAAGAGTTTTTAAAACTTAGTCATACTTGTAAATGCGGTATATTAAATTATGGTTTTAACCATGAATATTCGTATAATGAGTATGACTTTATTTGTATTCTGGATTTTTCTTTAACTGACAATATAATAGAGTATTTTAGGAGAAGAAAGATAGAAGTATTTAGTTATGGCTTACTTACTAATAAACTTAATATTAAAGAATATGTCAATTATATTATTGATAATAAGAATTAAAAATGATAAAATAAACATAGTAAAGAGGTATATATGAATAATGATGATTTAGAAAAAACGAAGTCTTTAAGTGATTTGAGTGATTTAATTGCCAAAGAAACTGAAGATGTTTTACCAAAGAATAATGATACTTTAGAGGATGATATTTTAAAGAATTTAGAAGAGCCTAAAGAGGATGTTTATAACGATTTAATTACTCATGATATTGAACTTGCTACAAGAACTAAAGAGATAGAAGAGAGTAAGGAACCTAAAAAAGAGAACTTAATTGATAAGTTTAAGAAGCTGCCAAAGAAAACGAAAGCATTAATTATTGGGCTTATTTTGTTGCTGGTAATTTTGGTTGTGGTAGTGGTAGTTATTGTTCTAACACATAAGAAATATTGTTCTAACACATAAGAAACCACAAGGCGAACCAACGCCGGAAGAACCTTCAATCGTAATTGATAATGGTAATTATCGTTATGAAGATGGTACATTGAAATTCTTAAATGAATCTAATACTCAAATTGGTAGTTATGAGTGTAATAATAAGGAAGAAGATAAGTGTTATGTAGCGTATTTAGATAATAATGAAGATGATTTAAATGTATCTAAAAATATGTATGAATCAAATGAATTAATAAATATACGTAGTAGTATTTATCATAATCGTTATGTGTTTATTGTTGATTCTATTGATGATAAACCAGCTATTAAACTATATGATATGTTAGAAAATAATGTTATTGGTGAATACTTTGGAGTTAAAGCTTATGATACTGATAAAAATGATTATGTAATTTTAAAAGATAAGTCAAATAAATATGGTTTATATGAAATTAGTTCAAACGAGGTTAAAACAATTATTGATCCAAGTTATCAATATATGGGAATAATTAAGAAAGATACTAATGATAAGATAATTGTTAAAAAGAGTAGTGGTTATTATTTAATTGATTATAATAATAAGACTTTAACTAAGTTAATTAATAGACCTATATATGATTATAATGAAGATTATATTGTAGTTAAAGATAATAATTCTTATAGTGTAGTTAATTATGATGGTACTGAGGTATTAAGTAAGTATGATTATGTTTCATTAATAAATAAAGAATATGTTGCTGTAGTAGTAGACCATAACTTATATATTAGAGATTATAGTAATCATAAATTTAATGAAACGGGATATCAATTAAGTAATGAATATTATAGTGGAATTAGTATTTATAGTGAAGATGGTTTATTAAAGAGTACTAATTATGCTTATAAAGTTAGTATAAATAATGATAATGCGACAATCTATATTAAAAATGAAGATAAAGTAGAAGAGAATGGCTTGAACTTAAAAGACGGCTTAGCATCAATTAATATTGCTCATTATTCATACTTAAATGGTGTTTTATACTTTTATAAAGATGATGATAAGACGGAAGTACTTGGTAGTTATGCTTGTAGTAATAAGAATGATTTGAGTACTAATAGTAATCTAAGTACATGTATGGTCGCTAATGATAATACTAGGGATAATAACTTTAAAAATCATGCTAATACGGAATATTTATTACCAGTAGTGGCTAGTAGATATGTATTTATTAGAGATAATATGGATACTAACGCTAGTGAAGTTAAATTATATGATTTAAAAGATAATAAGACAGTAGCAACTTATAGTGCCGTTAGTGCTAATATATTAAATAATGATAATACTTTAACTTTCTATGATAATGAGATTAAAATAATTGTAAAAAATAAGAGTAATAAGTATGGTTTGATATCATTAAATAGTAATGGTATTACTAAGATATATGATTTTATCTATGATAGTATGGAAAGATTTGGAGAAAATTACTTAGTATCAAGTAATGGAGAGTATAAAGTATTATATAGTAGTGATTCAGCTTCTTTAGGGTATCCGGGTAAGATTTATGATATAAGTGGTAATTATGTAGTAGTTAAGGAAAATGATAAATTTTATTTATATAAGACAGATGGTTCTAAAGTAAGTGATACGGGATATAAAATGATTAAATTACTAGGAAATACTTGTTATTCGTATATTGATGATAGTAATACTTTGATTATTTCAACGTATGATAATACAAGAGTTAGTACAGGTTTTGTAATAAGTGATACTACTAATGAATTTGATTTATATAATAGATATTCATTAAGTAATGTATCTGGTAGTGTTTTAGTTAATGTATTTGATGGTAATAATAATCGTATTCATAATGAAACTTATGATTTAAAGAAGAGTAATGAGGAGAAAACAGAGTAATAATGAAACCAAGAGATCGTAAAAGTACTTTTATATTAATAATAATATTACTAGTGATAATGGTTCCTGCTACAATTGTAGGAACTGCTTTCCATGTAATAGAAGCTAATAAGCCAATAGAGACTTGTGATTTACAAGTAGGAACAGTATGTTATAACTGTGAATATAAGAATGGTTATTGTAACTTTGCTATTAATTATAATGATGATGCGAGATATAGTTTGAATTATTATAAAGAAAGTGATGGCGCCTTTGTGTCAGTAGCACCTAACTATGCGTTTATTGCCGATACAGATAAAGTTACTAGTAGTGGATATGCTGATAATACTATAATAAAAGCTTTGGACTTAACAACTAATAATGCCCAAAACTTTATGGGAGTTAAGAACTATAATATAGGAATAAGTGGGGGTATTTATTTTGTATTAAATGATCAAGGTAAGTGGGCTATGGCTAGAATAGATCAACAAATTACAACATTAACTAACTTTGAGTATGATTATATAGGTGCTCATAATAAAATTGTTGAAGGAGTGTTAGATGGAACCCGTTTTGCAGTTTTAAAGGATAGTCAATGGATGATAATTGATAGTTCGGGCTCTGTAGTGTCAACACCATTAAGTGAGCAAATATATGATTATAACGATTATTATATCGCAACAAATAGTGGTAATGGAACATATAGTTTATATAGTTATGGGGGAGCACCTTTAACAAATACGAAGTTCACTTATGTATATTTTATTGATAAATATATTGGAGTAATTGATGAGACGGCAACATTTATGGTTTATAACCAAAATGGTAATGTAGTTAGTAATACCTATGATAATATTAGTCCAAGTTCTGTAAGTATGGAAAATGGAGAAAATGGTGTTTCGGTGTATGTTAATGGGGTTTTAAGAGAGACATTAACTTAAGATAAGATTTGAGGTCTTATCTTTTTTGGTTGCAGTATACCTAAAATATTTGACGCGAAAAAGTTGCAATATTAAATTTTTATGCTAAAATAGTTGAAAGCGAGAGGAGCTTATACAATGACTGATGAAGAATTTGCTGAAAAAGTAAGAAAAGAAGAGGAAAGATATTTTTCTGAAAAGAGAAAAAAAGAACAAGAAAGGTATATTGATTTTTATCGAAATAAATCGGTTGAAGATTACGAACTATTTAAGTATAATATTGGCCATTATTATATACGTTTTGTAATAAATCCATTTAACTATGAGTTTGTGTTTGATTTGACATTAAAAATTTTATGGAGTGAAACAAGAATACATGATACTTCTTTTGGATATATGTATGATATATATGAAAAAAAATTTAATCAATATTTAAATCATGTTTTTTCTTTTCTTGATGGAGAATGTTTAAAAGAACAAGAAATAGCTATAAATGGTACAAGCAAAATTGATGGTGCTCTATTTAATGATTACATTATTAACTTAGGCAAAGATTGGGAAAAATTTTCTGCAACAAAATTTATTAGACCATTTATTAATTTTCTAGCTCAGTCGGGTGACGAAATGATTAATGACCACCGACCATGGATGCATTATCAAATTCTTGGCGATACTAGAATTCAAAAATTATTGTCTGCACCTTCTGAAGAATTAAGAATATCATATCCTTCTTTAAAAACCAGAAGAAGTTTTGCTGAAATCAGAAAACTTATAATGCCAGTTATAAATGCAAGTCCTGAACTTATGGTGCCATTGACTAAAAGATTTCCAAATTATACGGCAGAGGAAATACTTGAGGCAATTAATGATAACTTTTCCGAAGATGATAAAAAGATTATTTTTAATGTATACATTGAGTATGGTGTGACTGCCGAAGGTGTAAAGCTAGATAGTCACCTTACAAGGCCTAGTAAACGCTGTGGGGTTTTAAAACATCCTGTTACAGAGAGCGAATTATCTCGTCTTAGTATTATTTTAGATGACCTTGGCTATATTTTAGAAAACCGGCAAAAAAAGTTAAAGAAACTGAGCCTATTGAAATCGACCCTTTGACATTAAAAATCAATCAAATATTTATGAATGCAGGTCAAATGGGCAATGATATAACAACTTCTGTTTCAGAAAATAATTTTGGCAATGAATTAAAGAAAACTCTAAAGAAATAAGAGAAACATTAACTTAAGATAAGATTTGAGGTCTTATCTTTTTTGGTTATATAAAACTTTGAAGAAGACATACTATTAATGGTGATTTAATGAATAAATATATTATGTTTTTAATAATCTTAGTAATAAGTCCGGTAATTATGTTTAAGATGAATGGTTTAAGCTTAGAGAAAAAGGCTGAAGTTAGTAATCAAAGTATTGAAGAGAGTACTTTAGTAATGGAGGAAAGAGTACTAGAACCGTCTAAGAAAAGTGTTGCAATAACATTTGATGATGGACCTTCTAGATATACTTGGAAAGTTAAAGAAATAATGGATAAATATAATGTTAAAGGTACTTTTTTTATGTTAGGGTGTAATTTAAGTACAGGTTATACTGATACGTTGAAGTCTTTAGTAAATTCAGGATATGAGATAGGAATACATGGATATTCCCATAAAATGTTAACTAAACTTAGTGATACGAAGTTAGATAAAGAGATTAATTATACTAAAGAGTTATTATCTAATATGACAGGA
This sequence comes from Coprobacillus sp. CAG:605, assembly GCA_000433255.1. Classification (GTDB taxonomy): domain Bacteria; phylum Bacillota_I; class Bacilli_A; order RF39; family UBA660; genus CAG-605. The sequence continues at coordinate 19,279 of HF998238.1, forward strand.
ACGGATGTTACTTTGGTAAGGCCACCTTATGGAGAGATTAATAATCGTATAAAGAAAAAGTATGATGTTCCTTATATATTATGGAGTATTGATACGAAAGATTGGAAACTTAAAGATGCGAATAAGATATATGAGAAAGTTATAAATGAGGTTAGTGATGGAGATATAATATTAATGCATGAGACTTACTTATCTTCAGTTACAGCGCTTGATATGATTATTCCAAAACTTCAAGAAATGGGTTATCAAATTGTGACGGTGAGTGAGCTGGCTAATTTAAAGAATGTAAAGCTAGAAAATGGTGTGGTCTACCATAGTTTTAAATAATAGCTATTTCATCATCTAAGGCAGGCTTTTTTAGAGATACGTAAAGAGTTATGGCACCAGCAATAACAAATAATAAAGCAGCAATAACGGCTAGGGTGGTAAGCCGTTTTTTTATGGTGGAATCGTTATTTTTTAAGTTAGTCATATCTTTAAAGGCGGCATATAAAAAGATTAAGTAGATAATTAAAATCACACTTAATACGATATTATTTATTAATCTAAATTTATCCCGAGCTTGGGTATCACCTGTAGTAATATATTGTTTTTCTAAGTAATTAGAATATAAATTAAAAGCGACAATAAAAAGATAGATATACCAAATATAATCTTCTAGTTTAATTTTTTCTAAATCTTTATTGATATTTATATTCATAATAAAGTATATGTGTTAAAAGACAAAATAAAAACTCTACAAAATGTAGAGTAATAATCAAAAATGGTGACCCGTACGGGATTTGAACCCATGTATGTATGCGTGAAAGGCATATGTGTTAACCGCTTCACCAACGGGCCACAAAACAAATGGTGGGCTTGGGGGGACTTGAACCTCCGACCTCACGCTTATCAGGCGTGCGCTCTAACCAGCTGAGCTACAAGCCCATTTCTTGCTGACTTCTTAATTTTACTAAATATTTATTACTTTTGCAAGTGTTTTTTAATATTTTTTTACATTTTATCAAAAATATATTATAATTAACCCGAGGTGTATTATGAAATTTAAAGATTTGAAGGAAAAATCACAAGCTTTTGACCAGACAGAAGCAGGTAAAAACTTAAATAAAAGATTAAAAAGAATATTTTTAAATGGTTGTATTTGTGTAATACTTAGTATTGTATATTTAATTTGGAATATTGTTTCTAAGGCTTTTTGGTACGAATATTTATTGGTGGTAGCCTTAGTTGTATTTGGTATCGTATTTATTTATAAATCTTATGAGATAAAATTTTTTGAAGTTAATAGATATAATTATAATAATAGAAAGAAGAGTAAGAAATGAAAAGAATTGTTTTAACAGGTGAAAGACCAACGGGACCTTTACATATAGGACATTATGTAGGTTCTTTAAAAAATCGTATTAGAATTCAACAAGAAGGTAATTATGATGCGATGTATGTGTTTGCTGCTGATGCGCAAGCTTTAACGGATAATTTTGATAATCCTAAAAAGGTTAGAGATAATGTTTTTGAGGTAGCTTTGGATAACTTAGCTTGCGGCTTAGATCCTGAAAAGGTAGTATATTTTGTTCAATCAGAGGTTCCGGAGTTAACAGAGTTAACGTTTTATTATATGAATTTAGTGACGGTATCAAGATTATATCGTAACCCAACAGTTAAAGAAGAAGTTAAATTAAGAGGGTTTGAAGATAGTATTCCGGCTGGTTTCTTTACTTATCCGGTAAGTCAAACAGCAGATATTACGGCATTTAAAGCTAATGTTATTCCAGTTGGGGAAGACCAATTGCCAATGATTGAACAAGCTAGGGAAATAGTTAGAAAGTTTAATGGCATTTATGGGGAGACTTTAGTGGAACCGGAAGCTGTTTTGCCAGATAGTTCTAATGAAAGAAGATTAGTTGGTACTGATGGAAATGCTAAGATGAGTAAGTCTTTGGGTAATTGCATTTATTTAAAAGATAGTCCAGAAGAAATTAAGAAGAAAGTTATGGGAATGTATACTGATCCTAATCATATTAAGGTTAGTGATCCTGGTAAGGTATGTGGTAATGTTGTATTTACTTATTTAGATGTATTTTGTAAGGAAGATAGTTTTTCTAAGTATTTACCAGAGTATAAAAATTTGGATGAATTAAAGGCTCATTATCAAAGAGGTGGCTTAGGTGATGTTAAGATTAAGTTGTTTTTAAATGATATCTTACAAGAAGAGTTGAAACCAATTAGAGAACGTAGAGAACAGCTAGCTAAAAATCCAGAGTATGTTTATGGGGTTTTAAAAGAGGGTACAAGAAAAGCTAGAATGGCCGCTAAAGAAACTTTAGATGAAGTAAAAAGTCATATGATGATAGATTATTTTGGTAGTGATACTTACTTAGAAGAATTAAAAGAAAAATATAAATAGAAAAAAGTCTTAGCTGTTATATGTAAGCTAAGACTTTTACATTCTTAAATGGCGGAGTGAGAGAGATTTGAACTCTCGCACCAGTTACCCGGTCTACACCCTTAGCAGGGGCGCCTCTTCAGCCTCTTGAGTATCACTCCAGGCCACGTTTAATTTCTTTAAGAACATATTCATTTTACTATAAATTTAGAGTAGTGTCAATTATAAAAAATAAAAAAACATGATAAATGGTAACTATCTCAGTTGCAAAAGTAAATTCCACCCTATATCTTCATTAAATGGAATTTACCTTTACAACTGAGTAGTAACATAAAATTAACAACCATTTTATTTAATCGAAGCAATAATATAGATTTCGCATAAGCGATTTGGTATAATGTAGCTGTGGTGATGATAAAAATGAATAATCAAGATTTAACTTTATTGTCGGAAGGACAAATTTGGGGTAATGATAAAGAATCTCAATTAGAAGTAATGAGAAAGTATGGAACAAAAGCTGCAATCTCAGATTTATGTGTATTGACAGGTAGCTTTTTATGCGAAAATATATTTCAGAATATTGATGAAGATAGTTCTTTAAAAGGAAGGACTAGTTGGTTTTGGACTAGATCAGATGATAACGCTAATGATGTCCGCGAGGTTTATCAAGATGGTTATATGAGCAGCAGCCGTAGGTATTTTCGCTATAATGCTGTTCGCCCAGTTTTGCAATCTTCTGTAATCTTTTCTCAAATCTACCCGAACAGAGTGAGGGGATACAACGGAACTGAGGAAGTAGAATATGGTGAATATCCACAATATGCTGCTAATTCAAGAATGCAAAGAATATTAGAATCAGAATATACTAGGGGAATGAATAAAACTGGAAGAAGTTATACATTTGATTCAGTAAAATTTGATGATTATGATACTGGATTTAAACCAGTAACTTATGAAGAATATGGATATCAAGTTAAAAAATATATTCGTATAAGAGCAAATTCTAATTATGGTAAAAATACATTTAAACTTTCGAATGCCTTTGTATATAGGAATGGTGATTATGTTTGGGTAGAAGTATCACCAGTAAAATGGTTAATTGATGATAGAACAGGAATATTAATTTCAAAAATAGGGTTAGTTTCTGGAATAAGATTTCTTGATAAAAATCATACTTATAAAGGTGATTTTAGTAGAACAGAAATGAAGGAATATCTTGATAGATATATGTTACGCGATTTAACTCAGTCAGCAACATTTACTCATGTTCAAGATATGTCACCAGAAGAAAAAACTCAATTTGAAGAAGAAAGAAAACAAGCTGAAAAAAGAAGAAATCCTTATGGTTTAAAATTTGGACAAGTTAGTGAAGAAGAAATTATTAAGGGTGCAATAGAAAGTGGTGTAGCAGTATTTTTGCATGGACCTTCATCAGAAGGCAAATCTGCAAGGGTAAAACAGATAGATCCTGATTGTGTAATTATTTATCTAAGAAATGCGACACCAGAAAGTTTAAATGGTAAAAGCGTTTATAATGGGGCAACAGGTGAGATGATTGATGTTAAGCCAAGTTGGTTGAAAAAATTAGAAGAAAAATGTGAAAAAGAACCAGATAGATTTCATATTGTATTTTTAGATGAAATTACAAATGCGCTACCAAGCATTCAAGGTATAGCATTTAATATAGTATTAGATAGAGAAGTTAATGGTATTTGGAAATTACCAGACAATGCAAGAATTGTTGCAGCGGGAAATGATATGAAAGATTCATTAGCTGCAAATCAATTAGCAGAACCATTATTTAATAGATTTGCTCATGTTTATATTAAAACAACTACTGAAAGTTGGCTAAAATGGGCAAGTGAACATAATATACATCCTGCTATTTATTCATATATTGCTTATAAAAAAGGCGAAACATTAAGAAGTAAATATGATGGTGAAAACCCTAACGCTGATCCAAGAAAATGGGAAATGGCTTCTAAAATGCTATACGCAACAGGAAGCCCAGAAATGTTAAGAGCACTAGTAGGAGAAGATATAACAAGAGAATTTGTACAATTCTGTAATCAACAAGTTATAACATTAGATGATGTAATAAATGAAAATTATACGCAAAGAGATATACAAGCATTAAATACAGCAGAAAGATATGCAACAACCATGGGATTATCACAAGTTGATGATAATAACTTAGAAAAAGTAAGAGATTTTGTCGTAGGTTTAGGAGCAGAGTTTGGAGCAATTTTTGATGCTTTATGGACACATGGCGATGAAAGTAAATTAGAAAGACTTGCAGAAGCAAAACTTGCTGAAATGCAAGAAGGAGGTATAAGAAGATAATGGAAAATAAGAAAGAAATGTTACTATCATATATAAGAGCAAATGTTGCACCAATTTTAGTTGATTTTATATCTGGTAAAGATATTAAAGGTGCAGTTGTATTACCTGCTAATGTTGATGTTAAAGAGTTAAATGGTCATTATGATGGAACTGATTTTATGCCACCAAAATGGCTTAGTGAAATATTAAGTACAAATGCTCCAAGCATTTTAGTTATTGATAATATTGATAGTGTAAGTAAAGAAGAACAAGAAAAGTTTATTGAATTATTAGAGTATAGAAAAATATCAACATTTAATTTACCAAATAATACTGTTATAATTGTTACCGCAAAAGAGGTAAATAATGATAAAATTAGTGAAGAAATATATTCATTAGTTGCACAGATATGAGGTTAAATTATGAAATATGATATAGAAGCATTAAAAAGAAAAATGCTCGTAAAATATCCTTTTTTTGGAAGTGTAGTAGCAAGTGTAGATTATAAAGAAAACAAAGATATACCAACCGCAGGTACAGATGGAGAAACAATTTATTATAATCCAGATTTTTTAGAAAGTTTAAGTACTGAAGAACAAACTTTTACATTTGTTCATGAAGTATGTCATATTGCATTTAATCATATTTTAAGAAGTGAAGGCAAAGATCCAGAGTTATGGAATATTGCTACAGATGCGGTAATAAATGCTTTCTTACAAAAAGATGGATTGAAATTAGTTGCAGGTGTAGTAGATATGGCAGAAGCTATTAATTACGATGCTGAACAATTATATGAAAAACTATTACAAGAAAAACAACAAAGACAACAGCAAAAGGGACAAGGTAATAGTCAAAGTGAACAAGGTAATCAGCAACAAAATCAACAACAAAGCAGTGGTAGTAGTCAAGGCGAAAATGTTCAACAACAATCTCAATCACAACAGCAAACTGGCGATACACAAAATCAAGAATACCAGAAACAAGATAGTGGAGCAGGACAAAGTGGAGATGAACAGCAACAATCTCAACAACAAAATAGTTCTAATAGTGGAAATTCACAAGAACAAAATAAGCAATCCCAAGAACAAAGCGGCGGTGACTTGGGAAAAAATTTACAAGAAGAAGATAAATCAAAGCAAGATGTTGGGCACGATACTCACAGTATGTGGGAACAAGCAGTTAAAAAACATAAGAAACAGCAGGAAAAATCTAATAAAAAAAAGAGCTTATTAGATAAGTTATTAGGAAAAGATACAAAAGAAAAAGAAAAGAGTGAACTAGAAAAGAAACAAGAAGAACTTGAGAGCATGGGAGAAAAAGATGCTTTTAAGAAAAATCTTGAAGATAAGAAAAAGCAACTTGAAGAATTAAAAGAAGCAATTTCTAAACAAGCATCACAAGCAGGAACTTCAACAAATAGAGATGTTAGACCAGTTAATGATATTGGCACTGCAAAACCAATAGTTGATTGGCGATATGTTTTGAGAGAAGCGATTAAATATGATGTAGATTGGTCATATAAAAATGCTACATTAGAAGATGGAGTTGTTACTGCTAATTTAGAAGAACAACCAATGCCGGAAACTGAAATTGTTCTTGATACAAGTGGTTCAATAAATGAAGTATTATTAAAGAGCTTTTTAAGAGAATGTAAGAATATATTACAATATACTAAATTAAAAGTAGGATGTTTTGACACAGAATTTTATGGATTTCATGAAATTAGAACAGAAGAAGATATAGAAAATATGAGATTTGAGGGTGGTGGAGGAACTGATTTTGATGTTGCTGTAGGTGCTTTTTCAAGAAGAGTTGAAAATAAAATAATATTTACTGATGGAGAAGCTTCAATGCCAGATATGCCATTTGATGCAATATGGATAGTATTTGGCGGAGAAAGAATTAATCCAAAAGGAGGAAAAGTAATTAATATTACACCAGAACAATTAGATAAACTGTATTCGTACGAAGTTGGAAGTGAATCTAAAGGAAGACGAAGATAAAGGTATGATTTATTTCATATCTTTTTATTTGGAAAAAATTGGATGAATTTTACCAAAAAATGTTGTATATGGACTTTCCAAAAATAAAAGTCACAATTTTTGAATATTCCTTATTAGAATGAAATTGACAAAATAAAAACAACTTCGTAAACTGTTATTATAATGAAAAATACAGTAAGAAGTTGTTAATATGTGTATATCACAAAAAACTGAAAAAATCATAAAAATGATTATTATTCATGGATTTTTCAATTTATAGTTGATATTATTTTTGATTTTGGTTAATAATTATATACAGAAAAGATAAACGAAGAAATATTTTCATTAGTTAATACAAATTCATAATTTGGACTTAATATTACCTTTGAAGTATTTCTATTATAAGCTTTGATTATAAATTACGAATCTAAGTAATATGTTGTTTTTTCAGCATTATTTATTTTTTTATTAACAAAGATACCAGTTCTTTCATAATTTAAATTTACTGAATTTCCATATATAATGAAATATTTATTTTGTAGTTTAATTAATATAATATATTCTGAGTCAACATATAATTTCATTGTCATATAAAATGTGGTATAAACAAGGCTTTATTATTAAGCAATAAAATAAATGTAACATTTTAACCTATAAATCTATTATAAAAAAATCCAATTACTTGGATTCATTTAAACAGGTATCACTAATATTTTGTAAGAAACTATTCATTATTGATAGATAATCTTCATTATTTTTTCTTTCGTTATCATCTAAAACGTCCATCATGTTAACTTCAACATTCTTAGCTTTATAAGTATCTTTTAATTCATTAATCTTATCGTTAGATTCACCTTTTTTAATAAATAGAGTTTTATATTTACCGCTTTTGAAGTTATTTTTTAACTCAGTAGTATAGTTATCATCATCTTCAATAGAAATAACTTTAAAGCCATAGTTTTCTAAAAACTTTAAGGCGTTTGTTGAAGTGATTATAACATTATTATCACTGGCTTTAGATGTAGAGGCAATATTTCTTAAATTAGCATCGATAATGGAAACTTGTTCTTGGATTTTTTCGTAGTTCTTATTAATTTCTTCTTTGATATACTTACTACTGATAAATTCACTAAGATTATTTTTAACTGTAGTAGCTAACATTAAGAAGTTATTTGGGCTTAGCCATAATTCTTCATCGTAATTACTATATTCTAAATTAAGGCCATAACTAACATCGATTATTTTCATATTTTTATTTTTATTAATAAAATCTCTAGCGATACTTTTTTCTTCACTTAGACCATTGTAGACAAAGAGGTCTGCTTTAGAATAATCTTGTTTTTGTTTTTCTGTAAGTTCGTAGTTAGTAATATCACTACCACTAGGATAAATACTATTTACAGTACTATAATTACCATATAATTTAGAAATGATAAATTCAATTGGATAGACGGTTGCGTATACATTGATGTTTTCCATTTTATCTCGTTTAAAACAGCTACTACTTCCTAACGCTACTAAAAGTAACAATAATAATTTAAATCCCTTTTTCATTTTTTCTCCTTCTTTTTAACGGGGTCATATCCACCTTTACTAAATGGGTTACAGCGAATAATTCTTTTGATACCATAATATAGTCCTTTTATTGTGCCATATTCTTCTAAGCAATCTATCATGTAGTTAGAACAACTTGGGTAATACTTACAATTACTATGACTACTTAAAGGGGTGATTTGATATAACCTAATTAATCTGATTAGTACGTTTTTCATACTATCACCAAAAATATATTATCATAAATTGGGGTGGTTTTACAATGCTTTTTATTTTTTAGGAAAAATAAAAAAGTGCTAAACCTCCCGTCCAATCCGGGAGCCTCAGCACTTCAACTAATAATAATATAGCAACTTTTTTAGGTAATGTCAACATGAATTTAAAAAATAATAAAATTGTGCAATTTCGATTTTACCGTATAAATTATCAAATTTTAATAAAAAAAACTTGATTTTTGATAATAAATGGTGTAAATTTCGTATTGAGACGTGCCTAGGAAACTTTAGAAGCCCTAGGTCTTTTTTATTTTAAAAATTTACCTGTCAAATACTTATCTCAAAAGAAGATATCGAAAAAAGAATGCAATTCTAGACTTTTCTTTTAGGCAATTTTGCCTTATAATACTTAAGAAAGAGGAGATTTTTTATGCTTAAAATAAATAACTTAACAGTTAAAGCAGATAATAAAGAAATTTTACATGACTTTAACTTAAATATAAATGATGGAGAAATCCATGTTATTATGGGCCCGAATGGAATAGGAAAATCAACTATTGTTAATACCATTATGGGTAATAAGAACTATGAGGTTACTGAAGGATCAATCGAATATAATAATGAAGATTTACTTAAAATGGACACTACTACTAGAGCACGTAAAGGGTTAATGCTTATTAATCAAAGTCCGATAGCAATAGAGGGTGTTACTAATGCCGAAATGCTTAGAAGTGCTATTCAAGAAAAGAACCAAGAGAAAGTTAATATTTTTGAATTTAATAAAAAACTACAAGATATTTGTAAAAAATTAGATATTCCAACTTCGTTTATTCATCGTAATATTAATGATGGTATGAGTGGTGGCGAAAGAAAGAAAAATGAACTTATGCATATGTGGATGCTGGAGCCAAAGTTTTTAATGTTAGACGAATTAGATTCGGGACTTGATGTTGATGCTCTAAAAGTATGTAGTAATAGTATTATGGAATATTATAAAGAATATAAACCTAGTATTTTAATAATTACCCACCATACTCAAATATTAGATATTATTAAACCAGATTATGTACACATTATAAAAGATGGGACAATATGTTATACCGGTAATCTAGAAACTGCTAGAGAAATAGAAAATCAAGGATTTAACATAAATCTAGGGCAAACGAAATAAGAGGGGGAAGCTTTTTTGAATAAAATATTAGTGAAAGAAGATAATATTGTATTAGATAATGAAATAGTAGAATTAGAATTTAAGACTTTAAAATGTAATTTAACTATTAGGGGTAGTGTTTGGATAGATGATTTAAATAATAATAGTTTAGAAGAATTAAATATTACTTTGCTTGATGGAAGTAGACTACTTTATAATAAATATACGAAAGATATTAAAAATTTGAAGATAAATATACTAGAAAATAATGATACAACGTTAGAGTTTAATTATAGTTTATATCAAAGTATTAAAGCTAGTATTATATTGGATTCTAAAGTACTAGGTAATAATAATAAATGTAGTATGAATGTTTATGGGGTTAGTGATAAAGACGGGGCAATTGTGGTTAATGCGACGGGTTCAGTGTTAGAAAATATTAAAGATAATGATTTATTAGAAAATATTAGAATTTTAATGTTAAATGATAGTGAGAATGTTATTGTACCTAATTTACTTGTGGGATCCAATGAAGTTAGTGTTAATCATAATGCTACTATTAGTAGTTTAGATACGAATTATTTATATTACTTAAATAGTAAAGGTTTAAGCTATGAAGAGGCTAAAAAGTTAATAGTTAAAGGATTTTTAAAGTCAAAATTAAAATTAAGAAAGAAGGAGGAACCTTATGAATAGAGAAGATTTTCCAATGCTTTTTAATAATATTATTTATTTTGACAATGGGGCGACTACTTTTAAACCAAAACAAGTGTTAAAGAAGATAAGTGATTATTATACGGAGTATACTGCTAATGCTCATAGAGGAGATTATCATATTAGTTTGAAGGTCGATACGGAATATGAGCTTGCTCGTAATACAGTACAAGAGTTTATTAACGCTAAGGACCGTAGCGAGATCGTGTTTACTAGTGGTTCTACTGAATCTTTAAATTATATTGCAACGGGTTTTTTTGGCAATTACTTAGAGGCTGGAGATGAAATTTTAATTACTAAGGCAGAACATGCTTCTAATGTATTACCTTGGTTTAGATTAGCTAAACAATTAGATGTTTTGGTTAATTTTATTGATTTAGATGATAATCATTATGTTACTGTAGATAATGTTTTAAAGGCTATTACACCAAGAACTAAAGTTATATCTTTAGCTCAGATTACGAATGTTATTGGGGATATTAGACCGATTAAAGAAATATGTAAGATAGCACATGAACGAGGAATATTTGTAGTTGTTGATGCGGCTCAAAGTGCCCCTCATATAAAGATTGATGTTCAAGATTTAGATTGTGATTTTCTAGCATTCTCGGGACATAAACTATGTGGTCCAACGGGAGTTGGCGTTTTATACGGCAAGAAAGAATTATTAGAGAATATGGAACCTGTTAATTTGGGTGGGGGTATGAATGAGTCTTTTGATACGGTTAATGATGTTTACTTAAAGAGTTTGCCAACGAGATTAGAAGCTGGAACACCAAATATTGAAGGAGTCTTAGGACTAGGTGAAGCGATTAACTACCTAAATTCCATAGGAATGGATAAAATACATGAATACGAAATGGCTTTAAGAAAATACTTAATTGAAAAATTAATTGATATTAAACATATTGATATAATAAATATGGAAGCTGATAGTGGGATTGTAGCATTTAATGTCGATGGGGTATTTTCTCAAGATGTGGCAGTATATTTAGATAAATATAATATTTGTTTAAGAGCGGGTAATCATTGTGCTAAGATATTAAAAGATGAAGTTGGAGTTAAAAATACTTGTCGTATAAGCTTGTATTTCTATAATAATTATGAAGAAATAGATAGATTAGTAGAGTTATTAAAAGATAAAGATAGAATAGTAAGAGAGATGATATAATGGATAATGAACTTAGAAGAGAGATAATTATGGATAATTATCAGTATCCTTATAATAGAGAAGTACCTAGTGATTTAGAAGGATATATAAAAGTTAATTCTAATAATGAATCTTGTATTGATAATATAGATATTTATATTAAAATAGAAAATGATAAGATAGTAGATATTAAGTTTATGGGAGAAGCTTGTGCCATATCAACTTCGGCAACTTCCGTTATGATAAAGTTATTAATAGGAAAGACTTTAGATGAAGTTAGGTCGTTATATAAAGAATATAGTGATATGATTGAAAATGGTACTAGTTATGATGATTTAGAAGAAGCTAATGCTTACGGGGAGATATATAAGCAACAAAATAGAAAACATTGTGCAATGTTACCTTGGTTAGGTATTATTAAGGCTTTAGAAGATAAAAACTAAGAATATAGTAAAAACTATGTTCTTTTTTCAGGTATTTGTGATAAAATATGAGAGCTGGTGATTATTATGAATATAAAAAGATATGAATTATTAAAAAGAAAAGAGTTATTGGGGTATTTAAAGGTCCAAAACTTAAAGGGATATGTTAGTTATCTTGATGTTAATGAGATTAATAATTTAATAAATAAAGTTAGTGCTTGGTATGATTTAAAGTATCCTAACTATGAATTAGCTAAGTTAGATATAAATAATTTTAAGTTAGAAGATATGAATATATTATCACAGTATATGAATAGTGATGAATTATTTAAAAGATTATCTTTCTTAGAAAATGTTTTTCTAATGGGAGAGTATCGTTATAAGAGAGCTGGTTCAATTAAAAGAAGCAATAATAAAATAGATAATTTTGTAGATGTAATATGGATAGAGGTTCCAAGAAAGAGTTTGGATCCTAAATGTTCAATGTGGTTAAAACCATTAGATTTAAAATTATTAGTAGATGTTAAGTCGGGGATGGTTTTAAATATAGGAGAGTTAGATGAATATATTTATAATGTTCATTCTTTAAAGTTAGATGATTTATTAAAAGATTTAGAGCCATTTAAAGATACTTTAGATTTAAGAAATATTTTGTATGTTGTTAAGACTCATAATGTCGATTTAGAACTTAGAAATAAAGTATTAGAGTTAATTTCTTTAAAACTTATTAATTCTAGTTCTTATGGGTATTTTAAAGCTCTTGAGATGTTTAAAGATTTTAATAAAGAATTAGATACTAAGCTTGATATTGATGATGTTTTAAGTAAAAAAATGATTAGAAAATAGGTGGGTTTATGAATAATTATTTATGTTCAGGTTATATATATGAAGCTTGTTCAATAATTAATTTTAATAAAAAAGCAATAGCGTTAAAAACTAAAGATTATTGTATATGTGATGTTTATTATGATGAACATGGTAATAAGTATTGCTATATATTAACTGGTGATTATAAAGGAAAAACATTAAAAGAATTAAATGATTTTAATACGGATTATGATGTAATATTTCATCATAGTATGGCTGGTACGGGAACTATTAATATTAATAATGCCGAAGATTTAGAATTTGGCAAAGTTAGAGAAATGATGTTAGCAATTAATGATAAATATTACTTAGTTAATCCTGAAGACGCTAATAGAAGATTAATTCGACTTCCAGCGGAACTTACTTTAGAAACTGTTAAAATATTGGATTGTGCTTTTGATAGACATGAAAATACTTTACAAGAAGAGAATAATATTGTAAGTCTTTATAAAGAAATAAAGAATACGATTGTAGGACAAGATGAACAGGTAAAGAAGATTCTTACTACTTTGTATCAAAATGAATTAATTAATAATGAATATGAAGATAATTTATTGGGACTTAAGAAGCATTTACTTATATGTGGTCCGACGGGTACGGGGAAGACTGAGACTATTAGAAGAATAGCAGATAATTATGATAAGGCTATTGCTATTGTTAATGCTACTTCTTATAGTGAAACTGGTTATGTTGGAGAAAGTGTTGAGGATATGCTGGCGTCTTTATATTATGCTGCGGATGGTGATTTAGATGTTGCACAAGAAGGTATTTTAGTTATTGATGAGATTGATAAGTTAGCAGAAGATGGTGGAAAAAAGAGTCATGTATCAAGGTTAGGAGTTCAAAGATCTTTACTTAAAATATTAGAAGGTAATATTATGAATGTTAATATAATGGATGGTAAACTTGCTTCGGTTATTCCTTTTGATACTTCAAAACTTACCGTTATTGGTTTAGGGGCTTTTGCTGGTATTATAAAACAAGAGAAGAAGATTACTTTAGGGTTTAATAGTGTTAGTTCTAATGATAAGGAAGATGTTGATTATAGTAAGATAACTTCTAAAGATTTTGTAAATTATGGGATGTTACCAGAATTAATGGGAAGATTTACTTCGAGAGTTTATATGCATACTTTAAAGAAAGAAGATCTAAGAAATATTTTATTATTTTCTAATGAAAGTCCATTGATCTTGTATAAAGAATATTTTAAGAATCTTAATATTGAATTTAGTTATGATGATGATTTTATTGATGAAGTAGCAGAGGGTGCTTATAACTTAGATTTAGGCGCTAGGGGTTTAAAAGTGGTATTAGATGATATTATTAGTCCATATTTATTTGAAGTTTATGCAGGCAATATTAAGAAGATTCATTTAAAGAGTTCAAATGATTATAAGTTAAAACATAAGTTAGAAGAGAACACAAAAGGATAGTGTTCTTTTTCTAATTATGATATTATTATAGTGGTGATTATGATATGAAGAAGAAAAATTTAATATTAAATATTTTATTAATACTTAGTTTAGTATTACTAACTATTAAGGGGCATTTCTATACTTTGATACTTAGTTTATTATTAATATACTTAGTTAAATATAAGAAAATAAATAGTGATAAAAGAGTAATAGGAAGTAGTTATTTAATTATTATCTTACTTAGTTTAGTAGGAATACTTAAGTATGCTTTCTTACTTAGTATACTTTATGGCATGGAACTTACTTTGATAATCTTTATAATACTAGATAAGTTTAATAAAAAATATAGAATTTTTAAAGAATATATTTTAATACTTTGTTTAGTAGTTATGATGGGGATTAATGGTTTTAAAAGTATTATTAGTTATGGATTAGATAATATTTTAAATACTAATATTATTAAACAAGATATAGTAAAGTCTTTAAATATTAAGAATAGTAAGAAAATAGAGGATATTAATGAGACTTTGATTATTAGTTCTAAGGGGGATGTATTATATGATATTAAGAGTGGTTATATAGATACGGGACTTTCTAATGTTATAAAGAATTATTTATTTAATATACTGGGTTCTATAATTATTATGGTAATAGTTTGTTATACTAAGGAAGATAAGAATAAATATAATAAGGAGAATAGAGAGGCTGTAGATGATGTTATTAAGGAATGGAATGAATTGACAAAGAGATAATGTGTATGCTATAGTATGGCTACTGGTGGGGTATTATGGATAGTATAGATAATATTATTATTAGTTTATTTATTAAACCTAATATTATAGTTAATAATATATTAGAGTTAACTAGTGATGAGTTAGATTATTTAAAGACATTTGGGATTAAAGGGTTAATATTAGATGTTGATGAAACTTTAAGATATAATATGAAGATGATTGATAATGATACTTTTAATTGGTTAATTATGGCTAAGAGTAAGATGAATATAGCGGTAGTAAGTAATGGATATGATATGAGAATAGAAGAAACATTGAGATTACTTAAAATACCATATTATAAGATGGCATTTAAACCATCTAAAAAATACTTATTACAAGCTTTAAATACCATTGGGATAAAACCTGAAGAATCTTTAATAATTGGTGATGATTATCTAAGTGATATATTAGGGGGATATAGAACTAATATTAATACTTGTTTAGTTAGAAAAAGAGGTAAATAATGGATAATATAAAAAAGATTATATTAGTACTAGGAGTTATTTTATTATGTGGATGTTCGAAAATAGATGGAGCATGGTGTTCTTATACAGAGACTTTTTCTAGTTTAGTTATTACTAGTGATGATATAACTCAGGAACAATTAAATAATGTAGTTAAAACTATATCGAAGTTAGAAAATTTAAAATCTTATGATGTAGTAGAATACTTAGACAATGGGAATCCCGTTATTAATATTTATTTTCTAAATAAAGAAGGAATGAATAATAGTGAAGCTTTACTTAACAATTTAAAAGGAGTTTCTAGAGTAGAAAAGAAGAGTTTTGAAGTCCCTAGTACTAGTTTAGTTATTAAGAATAGTAAGTATACTTATGGTACTAACTTAGATAATGTTGACGCTATTAGTAAAGATGGTTCTTTAGAATTTAAGAATGATAAAGTATATTTAAAAGATAATGATGTTACTTATTATTATAAAGATAAAATGCTTTGTACAGATTTAGATTGTTCTAGTGTGTTAATTAAGAGTAAGAAGAAGACTTGTTAGAAGTCTTTTTTTAATATTTAATTATTAAAATATAATTTGTTAAGGTATAGTGAGATTAGACTTTTTTTGGATAAATTTTATTTTCAAACATGATAATTTGTGGTATTATGATATTGCAAGCATATGACATCATAAGTCGTGTGTAATAAAATTATTTATTTGGTTTAAAATAATGGAAAAGAGGTTTATATGAAAGATAAGAAAATAATAATTTTATCAATTGTTGGGGTTTTGCTGTTAGTAAGTATAGTAGTAGCTACGTCTTATGCTTACTTTGTTGCTAATGTATCTGGTAATAAAGATACTAATAATGTAGTTGTTACCAATGGGGTTATGGCTTTAACGTATAGTGATGGAGACGAGATTAACTTAGGTAACGCTATACCTGGTAGTTCAGTTTCTAAAACATTTACAGTAAAAAATACAGGAAATGTTAGTACTAACTATACTATTTATTTTAGTGAGTTATCTAATAAGTTTGTAGATAAAACTGATTTAGTATATACATTAACAAGTAGTGATGGTGGTAAGAATGTTGCTCAAACACAAGTACCAAGTACAAATGAGGCTATGGTAAGTAATTATGCTATTGATGCTGGTAAGACACATACTTATACTTTAACTATTACATTCTTAAATAAGGATGAGAATCAAAATGATAATATGGGAGTAACATTTAGTACTAAGGTATCTATTAATGAAA